>VSOC01000050.1:0-13805 GCA_009774615.1 Lachnospiraceae bacterium | reverse complement strand
CCTCTGCATTCCCGGTCTGTATGGTGCCCTCTGTGCTCCCGGCCGCTGCATTCCAGCCTGCGGTCGGACAAGCCCTCTTCCCGGTGCCGGAGGAGCCGATAAGGCTCTTGCCCTTCCTGCCCTGGCGGCTGAAGCGGCTGCTTTCTTCTCCTCTGCAATCTTTGAGGATGTGCCGCCGGAACTTGCCTGGCTCTCCCACGGATCGGATGCTGCCCCCGGCTTTGCCGGTACTGCTCCTGGTCTTCCCTGTCCCGGCCTTGGATTAGGCCATGCACCCGGACGACCATAGCCCGGACGGCCCAGACCCGGATAGCCGGGACGACCGTAACCAGGCATTCCGTAACCTGCACGACCATAACCCGGATAGCCCGGGCGACCGTAACCGGACATCCCGTAACCTGCACGACCATAACCCGGATAGCCCGGGCGACCGTAACCAGACATCCCATAACCTGCATAGCCCGGACGCCAGCCTCCCGCTCCTGCCCGCCCCGGAATCCCCCGGGAAGCCGCAGGATTCTTCCTTCCTTTTCCGTCAAACTTGCCCTTTTGATCGTTTTTCCCGCCCTGGCCTTCTTTATCCTGCTTTTCCCTTGTCGTTCCTCCAAGCGGCGAGCGAAGAAGCTGCTGACCCTTGGAGATCATTTTTCCTGCAGTGTAGGCATAGAGCATACCGCCGACCGTTGCCGCGGTGCTGGCCTCGGACGAACCCGCCTGGCTGCTGATTAAGGAAGTAATCATCGGGCCGGATTTATAGACGGCCCATGCGCCTCCGGCGATAAAAAACAGCTTTATCATATAGGTCATTTCCGGGCTGGCTTCATTGCCGAAGGTGATGTCGTTCCCCATAATTATGGGACAGATCATCAAAAACAGGCGCATCCCGACCACCGAACCAAAGCCGGTAAAGCATTTGCCGACAAACATCTCCCTCCACCGGGAGAATTTTTCCCCGTCGTCTAAGGGAATCATACAGACAAAATAAGGGGATGCCAGGTATAACAGGCAGATTTCAAACACCCTCTGCACAAAGATAATCAGGCAGATGCCGATGGTAAACAGAAGAAAAATTGCCGCGATAAACCCTATCAGATAATCAAAATCCTGCAGGTAAAAGGCTTCATCCACATCCATTAATCTCCCATAGTCCTTTAAGCCCGTTCCGCTAATATTGTAAAAAGGCGCACGCTCCGCGTCGGTAACGCCAATTTTGATTCCCTTCCCCGGATTTGAGATATTATAGCCCTCGGTTCTCGATGCATCCAGGGAGGCAATGACAAAAACGATTCTCCCAAGCGTCGTTTCCCCGCCAAAGCCCAGGACGCCGGTGATTCCCTTTAAAATAACTGCGGAAAGCTTTAACAGAAAAAAGACAAAAAACGGCACGGTAAAAAACTGGATAAATGTTTTCATCATCGCCGCCAGCACCTTAGAAACCGGGCGCTTGTTCTCAAAATCCAGGTCAAAGGCAGACCTGGCTGTCGCATAGATGGTGAGCAAAAGCGACAGGCCGAGCGCCCCCAGCGTCAGCGCCCAAAACGCCGTACTGACCGCCTTCTGCTGCATTAAAACCTCCACCAGCGTCCCCGAAATCTCATGACCCTCCACCGTGTAGGTGACATCTTCCAGACCGATAAAGACATCGAAAGCCTTTTCCAGATAGTCAATCAGCTTTAAAATTCCGCTGAATAGTAAGTAAATAAACCGGCTGTAGATCAGCATCCACAGATCGACAAAAAACTGTAACGCATCCTTTAACACCGGGAAAAGAATCGGCGCTAAAACCTCCTCAAAAAGCCAGGATAATACGGTGGTCAGAAGATTGGACACAAAGCGGATCACCGGATCTAGGATCTTGCTTAACACCCATTCAAATACCTTCTGGAACAATCCCAAATATGCATATTCCAATATTTCACCTCCCTGCACCGGTTAAGCCTTCCGGTTTTATTACCTCTTTCCTGTGTATTTCTGCTTATCGTCATCGCCCGAACCTTTTGAACCTCCGCTGTCCTTAAGCGCTGACCCCAGCATACCAAGAGGATTTCCTCCCCCTCCCAGCGCACCCATCGCCGTGGTTGCCCCGCCGCTTGCCGCAGACATCGCCATACTGGCGGCGGTCGAAGCCGATCCGACGATAATTCCCTTCATCAGTGCACTGGCCTGTTCGTCCGCAGAAGCTGCCTCCGGGTTTAAGATCTGCATAATCAAATGCTGGCTCTTATACACCGCCCATGCCCCGCCGATAATCAAAAACATCTTCAGCACGCTGTTAATCACCGCCGCATTGGGCAGCTTGGCAGCATAAAGACAGAGATTACTGTTTGCTATGGCAGGAATAATTAACAGGTAAAAACGCATGGAAAAGATAATGCCAAAACCTGAAAAAAACTTGGCGATAAACAGCTCCCGCCATTTTTTAAACATCACCCCGTCGTCTAAGGGGATCGTGGAAACAAAAAACGGCGATACCAGATATAAAAGCAAAAGTTCAAATATTCTGCGGATAAAGACCATCACCGCGCCCAGTAAAATCAGCAGAAGAAGGACGGCACTGACAAAGCCCTCGACATAATTAAAATTGCTCGCATAAAAATCCTTTTTTACGACCGAAAGCTTATGGTAATCCTTCTTCCCCTCCAGATAAGAAAGGCGCACGCCATCCGTCAGCGTGTGTGTACTTCCCCCCTGCGCCTGTGGAGATGACAGATCCAAAATATTTCTTGGTGATGAGGTTTCCTTATCGGCATCCATACTGGCAGATAAAAAGATAATGCATCCGACAGAAGAGCTTCCGCCCTGCCCGGCAGCAAACGCCGCCACCGCCTGGCTGGTTACAATGGAGGAAAGCTGCAGCATGGCAATGCAGAGAAAGGGAATCAGCATAAAAGTAACTGCCGCCTTCATCCCGTTTGCAAGCACCTTGCTGATTGGGTTTCTATCCTCCATCGCCATATCCGAGATGGATTTTGCCGTTTTAAATATGGTAAAGATAAAGGAAATGGCCACCGCCATCACCGTGATAGAGGTGAATGCGGCAGACACCTTTTCCATCTGAAAAAAGGCATCCAGAAGGTAGGTTTTCTGCTCATTCACGTACACCGGACTGATTCCGGCAAAAATATTAAAGATATTCTCCGCAAAATCCACCAACGAACACAGGGCGATAAATAGCCCAAGAAGCCACTCGCTCCAAAATGCCCAAAAAATCGTGAGGACATATTCGATGTACATGTGCAGGATTTTGGTAAGAATAGGCGCAAGCACCTGGGAAAAAAGGGTGCTGAACACCGTACTGAGCAGCTCGACAAAGCTGACACCCGCCACAAGTTCCATGAATCTACCTCCCTTCTTCTAACATGATTCTCACCGAACGGATCTGGGCGTGCAGATGACGGGAATGCATTTTCAAACACGCCCTAGCGTATCCTCACCGAACGTTTCGTATGAACCACAAAAGCAACACCTCCCGCAGCCAGCAGGATAAGCAGCACAACGGCAATGATACCGTACCGGTTGACCCGGTAGCTTAAGGAAAACTTAGCTTCTGCTTCATTGCCCGCCTTATCCCTGACCACAAGACGGTAGCTGCCCGGCTGGCTGACCGAATAACCGGAAAAGCCTTCGACGGCTTCCCCATCCCTTTCCAGAAGGATTTCTTCAATATCGTCCGATAAATACTGAATCGTTGCGTTCCCGCCCTTTAGCTTTACCTCAACCTGCGGCGGCTCGCTGTCCTTTGCCAGACCGGTATGGAGCACTGCACCGTTTTCTCCCTCCAGCACAAACTGATAAGCGCCGTCCTCCTCCAGCCATACATAGCGGTCGGAGGAAAGTTCCAAAGGCTCTCCGTTCAGCACAGCAGAGGTAAAACGCAGACCCGCAGGGGCTGCAAATACACTGGCTTCCTTTAGATAGGAAGCGATGGTGCACGACCACGGCTGCCCGTTCACTTCCAGGCGGTAATGCCCCGGCTCGGTAAGGCTGTCGCCATGGACATAATCGATCGGCTCATCATCGCGGTAAAGCACCAGGCTTTCCCTGCCGGCAGGAGAAACACTTACCTCCACGGCATCCGATCCGATATAGCCCTCCGGGACATTGGAAACCAGTTCCAGCCCGTCGGAAAAGGTAACATGATAACGTTTTGAAGCGGCATCATAATCCTGCGTACGGGAAATAAAGCCGTTATTTATGCTTCCTGGCTCTGCTTTGCCGCCTTCGCCGGATTCCTCATTCCTGCCCTCCTGGCTATCATTTCCATCCTGTGCTCCCTCTGCCAGTTCTTCATTCCCCAGGCTCTCTTCATTTCCTGCCAGACCTTCTTCATTTCCTGCCAAGCCTTCTTCGTTTTCTTCCAGACCTTCCCGGCTGCCGGAAGCTACCGTATTATCTTCTAAACTCTCCCCCGATTCCTCTTTTGATTCTTCACTCTGACCATTTGCTGCCCCGCTAACCCGGAAAACATCCTGCCCTTCTTCGGATTCCTCCTCTAACGGCCTTCCGTCATAGGTATAGGACTGCCATTCCATCCCCGCAGGCGCTCCGGCTTCCACAGCCACCTCCCGGCTTTCCTCCGTTTCCTTGGGCGGCTTTTGCTGAATGCGGAAACGGAACACCGCCTGATATTCCTTCTGCTCGTAAAGCGGTACATTTTCATCCTCAATTCCTGTCAGCCGAACCACATAGGTTCCATAATCGCTGATTGGCTGACCGGGTATGTAGTCCCAGGGGACACCGTTCATTTCGATGGTATAGCTTAAATTCTGCGGAATATCCAAAAAAACGCTCTCATGGGTGATCCCGCCGTTGCCCACATTAGAATAGAAGAAAAACACATCCGCTATGGATTCCTCATACACCCGGTAATCCTCGTGATACTGTTCCTTCAGCGTAACCTGATTCACTAAAGGCTCATCCAGGATAACACTGTTGGTTTCTATCTCATCCCAGCCGTCCGTCCCGCTGTTTGGCCCAATCTCCACATCCCTTGTACTTCGGTATCCTGTACCGGTGCTTTCTGTACTTCGGCTCGTGCCAGTACCTCCTGTGCTTCGGCCTGTACTGCTGCTTCCTGTGCTGTTTCCCGACGTACTGTTTTGACCAAACGGAAGCCAGGCATCCCCTTCCCCGTCGTCCTCATAGACATACACCACCGCATGGCTTACCATTCCCCCAAGGGCTGTCTGCATCGTCAGAACCGCCGCCAGAACGGATACTTTTATCCAGCCCCTAATGCTCTTCAGAGGAGTTATGCCCTTCCTTCTTCTTTTCATGCGCCCTCCTCCTGTAGTTCCTGTTCCATCATTTCTTCTTCCTGTACTTCGTTATCTCCGGTTTCCTGCCCATACACCCCCGGCTCTTCCTCTTCCTGCGCCCCGGACTCCGCTTCCTCCATCGAAGCGATAATGTAATTTCGCTCTTCCAGATCATAATAAATCTCATCGCCGAAGAAGGCGTTCATCCGCACCTCAGATAAATCCATCGTCCCCATCTGGTACAGCGGACAGCGGTAGCTTGGCGTAAATTTGGTTTTCAGCGGGTAATTGCCGAAGGTAACGATAATGGCATTGCCCGTGTCCGTCTTATTATTCAGCTTCTGCAGTTCAGAAGGATAAATCAGCGGTCGGGTCTGGAGCTGGCTGGAAACATTGATATTTCCCTGCTTATCGCCCGTCGAGGAGGAAATGCTTGACGTGGAAACCGTCATATTACCGCAGAGTTTGGAAAACTCCTCACAGGTTTCGATATCATTTGAGCCAATAAACATCTTCATCCCGCAATTGCTCTTGATAATGTTCGACACCTTATCCCCATAGACATTATCTAACTGGGCATAGGACTGCACCACCATATTAAACCAGATTTTTCTTGAGCGTCCCACGGTGATCATCTTGTCAAACTTATCGATCTTGGGCATATTTCCAAACTCATCCAGGATAAAATAAACATTCCGCGGAAGGCTTAAGTCCTCGCGGGAGGATGCCACCTTAATCAGCGCCTTATAGATACAAAGAATAAATACCGCCGCCAGTGCGTGCCGGGTATCCTTCTCGTCCGGTATCTTCAGAAAAAGCGCGGTCGGCTCCATGGCAAACTGCACCGGGTCGATATCGGTCGCCGAGGTCAGGGAGCAAAGCCCCTCGTCGTTAAACATGGAAAGCTTATCAAAAGCGATGGACATATAGCTTGCCATCGTGCTTTCCGCCGCCGACAATACCTGCTTGGACAGGCCCACCGCCTTCGATACGGGCGATCTACCCTTAAAGAAATTCCGCAGGGCTTCGTAGTCATTATCTGAATTGCCGATGGCTTTATTGATGTTATAAAAGCAAAACCTCTCCTTCGTCATCTCCAGTTCAGGAAATTCGCTGTCCTCCATCATCGCCAGACACACCGCCATAATCAGGGAACGTGCACCCTTCTCCCACACCGGGTCGTCCTGGGATTCCACCGGGCAGATAACGCTGATTAAGTCGTTTAAATCCTCATACACCTCGTCAAAAATCTTCTGCCTTGCGATTTTTATCTTTGCCAGAAGTTCGCGGCGCACGGCATAAGCCTTTCCCTCGTACTCGTACCACTCCTCACCGTAATTTTCCACAGGGTTAAGCAATTCCAGGCCGCTTTCCGCTGCCGAATCCGTGCGGATATAGATTTCCTCCCCGGTGGAAAGATACTGCTGATACCGTTCATATAAATCCGTGAGCGGATTCCAGCGGAAGGAGCTGTAGGGATCGCGCAGATCCAAAACCATAACCTTATAGCCCCGTTCCTTTAATAATCCGCTGTGCAGCTGAAAAAGCTCCCCCTTGGGATCTGTGCAGATCATGGAAGAACCCGCACCGGAACGGGCAAGGATTTGAATCATCGGGTTGATAAAGGTGGTTGTCTTGCCGCTTCCCGTCGCACCGATAATCAGTCCGTGCATGGGCGAGGCAAGGTTTACATCCAGTTCTTTTCGCTTTTTATTAAAGTTGGCATACACGGGAATACCGTCCTTTTTTGATTCGGACAGTTTCGTAAACTGGTAGGGATCGAAATTAAAATCCCTTTCCTTTTCCGTCATAAACCGGGAATTTTCCAGATTGCTTTCAAAATTTTCCGCCTTGGACTTCATCAGCTTTTTTGCGCGGGCAGCCGAAGGACGGGCAAACAGCAGATAAATTAAAACCAAAAGAACCGTAACGGCTGCACCCAAAAGATAGGTTTTCCCGTAAAATAAAAGGCTGTAATCCACAATCTCCCCTTCATACATCCCCAGCGATGCGGGCAGAAACCGAAACAGCAGAATACTTCCCCCAAATCCCAAGAGCAAGGTACTCAGCAAAAATCCCAAAAGCCCTGCGGCTATTTTTTTCATCATCCTACTTCCTCCCTTAAATATGCCCGAAACGCCCACCAGGCCAAAAGTCCAAAAAGAACTCCCAAAAGGGCAATGCGGACATGACTTCCAAACCAAACGGCTTTCATCCCTGCGTTTTCATTCACCAGTCGGATGGGAAGAATACTTGCATTAAATCCCATGTGCAGGGCAATGGAATACAGGGTATTGTCCTCCCGGACAGAAATCCATCCCAGCATCAGCCCCAGAAAAAAGGCATACGCTATCCACAGCAAAGACACATGGCACAGGGCAAAAACCAGGGAAGAGATCAGCACGGCATGGCGGCTGTTAAACCAGGTAAGAAGCCTTCCCAGCATATAGCCGCGGAAAATAATTTCCTCCGCCGCCGGGGCAAGGACAACCGCCGACAGCATGGCAACCATCTGATCCGTCCCCAAAAGCACCTGGCCGGACGAACGGTGATAGGCTTCCATCCAGCCGGACGGAAAAGGAAATACCGTAAGCAGCGCCGAAAAAACAACGGAACCGCCAAAGCCTGCGCCAAACAGCAGAAAAACCCTTTTCCATGCCAGATTCTCCCGGTCAATCACCGAATCTTTCAGGATGGAGCTTCCCCTTTTCTTACTGCGGCGGTGAAGGATAAAAAGCGTCAGCACAATCCCCAGGGCGTGGTAAAAATTACGGCTGCCCGCCAAAACCTCCTCTGCCTTACGCCCGCCAAACAGCAGCATACCAAAGGACATCAAAAGTGCCGGAAAACACAGATAAAAAAGAAGGGGTCTTACGGAATACCAGAACACCCCCAAGCCCTTCCATATCTTTTGTTCCACGGTTAGTTCTCTCATCTTTACACCCTCTTTTGTCATGCTCCGTACAGCTTCACTGGAATTAATACTATGTAGTACTAATCATCACTCTCAATCGTAAGCACACCCGCAAACCCGGTCACTTCAAAAATTTCCAGGATACAGGGCTTTACATGGGTGAGCACCATCGTTCCGCCGCTCTTATTCAGCTTCTTCTGAGCCGAAACAAAGGCACGCAGACCCACGGAAGAGATATAGGTGGTATCCTCCATATCGACAACCAATGCATTCTCCCCTCCGGCCAGAAGTTCCTTTAACCTGGCATCCAGCTTGGGCGCTGTCGCTGCATCTATCTTTTTTTCTGTTTTAATCTCTGTCATCTTTATTCTCACTTTCTGCATCTGCTTTATTTTCTGCTGCCGCCATAGCTTGCGGGCTTCCCTGTCCTGCGTCCGGCTCAGCCGCTTGTGCGCTTTCCTGTCCTGCGTCCGGTTCAGCCGCTTCTGTGCCCTCCTGCCCTGCATAAATCTCCGCCTGTGCGGCATAATCCTCTTCTTCCACCATACGGAAAAAGGCCGAAAAGGCGGCTTCCCGCTCTTCTTCATCCTCCAAAGGTCTGAGCCTTAGTTCATCCTCTTCTCCCTGGGACAGCCCCATCAAAAAAATCATTCCCTCATCTTCGTTTCCGTCGGCTTCCAGTGCGATGTATTCTTTTTCCTGCTCCATAAAAACACCCGAAACCCGGCAGCAAAGCGTTCTCCCATCCTCCAAGTTAAGCGTCAGTTCCACGGGAATTTCCTCGGCTTCCTCGTCCTCTTCGGCTTCCTCAATTTCCTCTTCCTCTGCATCAGGATCTGACCTGTCACCGTCTGTTATGCGGTTTTCCTCTTCGTATTCGGCTTCACCTTCCCCGAAAACCTGGCTTTCCAGAAATTCTGTATCGAAAAATGTTTTCATCCCGATTTCCTCTCCCCCTCCGGGCGGAATCTCTTACTTATCGTCGTTACATTAAAGCCCTTTTCATAGCGGTATTCTGCCTGATCCATAAACTGCTTCACCATATAGATTCCAAGTCCGCCGACCGGACGCTCTTCTAAGGAAAGGGTAAGATCCGGATCTTCTCTGGCAAACGGATTAAACGGCTTTCCCTGATCTATAAAGCAGATATCTGCCTGCTTTTCCCCTTCGGGCAGAAGATTCACGCCGTATTCCACCTGCACCTGTCCGTTTTCCCTGCTTATCCCGGGATACTTGCCATAAGCATAGGATACAATATTCGTAAAAAGCTCTTCTGCGGATATTTCTATCAGACGCCGTTCATTTTCCGGGCATCCTTCCTGCTCCAAAAAACCTGCTATCTGTGCCAAAACCTGCTGCAGCCTGTCAATGAAGGCCGGTACGGTTATCTTTTTCATCCTCTTATCCCCCCGGCTTTTTTCAAGAATACACTTGCAACTTATCATACCATTTCTTATCTTTTTATTTCAACAAAATAGCACCAACGGAACTTTTTTCGCACGAATGGTTTTACAAGAAAGGATGGATTTTGCTATAATGAAAAGGAAAGGAGCCAGCTTTATGCATTTAGCTATTGTCGATGATCTGGAAACAGATTTACAGTCCTTAAAGAACCTTCTCTGCACTTACTTAGAACCGCGCCATATTATCCATGAAATTTCTCTTTTTACCAGCGGAGAACAGTTTCTTTCCGGCTTTTGGCCCGGACGGTATGATATTCTTTTTCTGGATAATCAGCTGGGGGGGATTTCCGGTATGGATATTGCCCACCGTGTACGCGCTCAGGACCATTTTGTTCCCATTATTTTTATTACCGTAGAAGAGAGCTATGCGCTGGAAGGCTACAGTGTCCAGGCCGTTGACTATATCTTAAAACCCGTGGAAAAAGAACGCCTGTTTTCCACGATGAATCGCCTTATTGACAGCAGAAAATTCCAGCATTTCATTGAAATCAAAGAAAGCCGCACGGTGCGGCATTTGCTGGTGGATGATATTTTCTATGTTCGTTCTATCGGACATTTTCTGGAAATTTACACGGCAGAAAACAGCGACGTGATTAAACCTTATATGACGCTGGAAGCCTTCCTTTCCCTGCTAAGCCCCATGGGAGAATACGGGGATTTTCATCAGGGATTTCGCTTCCAGAATTGCTGTCGGGGATACATCGTCAATCTGGATTATGTGCGTTCCCTAGAAACCAAAGATTTTGTCCTGACCAATGGATACAGAATCCCCATCAGCCGTTCCAAATATAAAGAAATGCAGATGGCCTATGCCAATTATCTGTTTAAGCGTACACGAAATACGTAATCCGGCAGATTTTTATTTTCACGTAGCAGGGAAGTCTTTTGCTTTATCGGGCACTGCGAATTTCCTTTGACTTAACCTTAAAAAAACCGGGGTTCTGACAGAAACGTGTACAGAATGGAGGAATTTATGTTTACACCGGAAGCTTTACTTGCTTCATTTTGTTATATTCTGGAGCTTTCGCCGGTTCACCTGCTCGCCTACTACCCTTTCCGGGATAATTTCCGCTTTCCGTCATGGATGGTTTTCCTTCTTGCAGGAAGCAACCTCTGTGCGCAGTTTTTCGTCTGCTGCTACCTCTACCAGGCGGGGCAGGACGTGCGCAATATTGACATCTTCTTTGCCGTCACTTCCATGATTATTTACTTTTCCTGCATCCGCACGGAACTTCCCAAACTGCTCTTTATCTATATCATGGTATTGGATTATATGATGATTATACGGGGAATTTCCGTTTTTTTAGCCATTCAGTTTTTTTATAACCCGCAGACGCCCTATGTTTGGCTGGGTTCGCCCCTGCACACCATGCTCCGCCTGTTTCCCTGCCTCTTATCCGCGCCCTTTATGCTGTATTTTTTAAATATCACCAAAGAACGGGTACTGAAAAGCTATGCCCCCAGGCTATGGTCCATGGTGTGGCTTCTTCCCGCGCTTACCACCTTTATTGTCCTCTTATTAACCTGGAATTTTAATATGATCAGCACCAGCGGCCTGACCTTCCTTATCGCCAGGATGGCCCTGCTGATTATTTTTATCACCATTTACTATCTTTTTATTGACTCGTTAGAATCCCTAAGACTCCAGGGCGAAGCCCAGGAACGGGCCAGAAACCAGGAAAAGTTTATCTCCATGCAGCACCTTCAATACATCCAGCTGCAAAAGCAAATCGAGGAAACCCGCCGCGCACGCCACGATCTGCGCCAGCACCTGAACCTGATTCAAGCCTATTTAGATAAGGGTGATAATGAAACGCTTAGAGATTATATCGACAAATATGGAAAAAGCCTTCCCTTAAATACAGGAAAGGTCTATTGCAGCAACTATGCTATTGACACGGTTATCCGCTACTACGCAGAAAAAGCAGCGGACGAGAAAATCCAGTTTGACACCCAGATTAAGCTGCCGGAAAATCTGGCGATTGAGGAGCCGGACATCTGCATTTTATTTGGAAATCTTCTGGAAAATGCCGTGGATTCCTGCCGCCAGTACTCCGGCAAACCCCCCTTTATCCGGGTTCGCGCACAAATCGCCGGCGATTGCGCCGTTTCGATTATTGTGGACAATTCCTGCCCGAGTACCTTCCGCCAAAACGACCCGATCATTCCCTCGACCAAACACGAAGGCCCCGGCCTGGGAACACTCTCTATCCGAAACATCGCCGCGCAGTACCATGGAATCGCTGATTTTCAATGCGAAAACGAAGTATTCTATGCCTCGGTCTTTCTCAACCCGTCAGGACGGATGCAAAAAAACACAGCGCCGGACAGCACCGGGAATGCATTTATCAACACACGCTAACCCCCCAGAGTAACATCCTGCTGCTTATACCACTCCAGCGCCCGGAAAAAATCCTCGTCCGAAAAGTCAGGCCATAAATGGGGTTCTACGTAAATATCGGCATAAACCGACTGCAGCGGCAGAAACCCGGAAAGCCTGCACATCCCGCCCCAGCGGATAATTAAATCCATCCGGGAGATCTCCTTAGAATAGGGCTGTCCGTCCTGCTGCATATGGGATAAATCCCATTTCCACCCGTAATTGACCAGGAAATTCACCTTGATTCCTCCGCCGCAGATCGGGGTTCTTTCGCAGTAAGGGAGGAGTTCTTTGGGAAAACACTTTGATGCTGTATCGCCAATCACCAAAAGATCTGCCCCTTCCAAAGCCAGCATATCCACAGCCTTTACACAGGCACGCTGAAAGGCGGCAAACTGCTCCCGCGGCCGTTTGCAGTTATCCACCGTATAGCCATAATAGGTGATTTCCTTAATTCCTGCCTGCTTTGCCAGCTGCAAAAGCCGCATTCCGGGGTCCAGCCCGTAGCGATAGCCCTCCTGCTTTTCCATCCCCCGATTCCCTGCCCAGCGCCGGTTCCCGTCCGGGATAATCCCAATATGTTCTGGTTTTTTCTTTATCATGATCTTCACCTCATGATTAGTATTGCCAGATTTTACCCGTTTGTTTCTTTTTCACCTTTTATTTTTTCATTATCCCATCCCTATAGGCTATCCTGCCCGTGCTCAATCTTATCCCGAATCTTCTGCATCTGGTAATCAAGATCTTCGATGGAATCCGCGCATTTCTTTAACTGTTCTTCAATTTCCCCGGTATCCGCCACCTTCTTTTTATACTTCAGCTTGTGTTCCAGGCTCGCCCAGAAATCCATGGCAATCGTGCGGAACTGCACCTCGACATTCATATATTTCTTTCCGCCCGGCAGGTAAATCGGCACGCTTAAGATTAAATGAAGGCTGCGGTAACCGTTGCCCTTTGGATTCTTAATGTAATCCTTTCTGCTTTTTAAAAGAATATCATCCTGCTGAATCAAAAGATCCGCCAGACGGTAGATATCATCGGGAAACGAACAGATAACCCGCAGTCCGGCTACATCCGTTAGATTCTCCCGGATACTCTCCACCGTCACCGGAAATCCCCTGCGCTCCAGTTTTTCATAAATACTTTCCGGGGATTTTAAACGGCTTTTAATTGCTTCAAAAGGATTTCGGTTATACGCCTCGGAAAACTCCGCATTCAGCACCTTAAGCCTTGTTTCCACCTCCATAATTACGGAACGAAACTCCATCATCAGGCGGTTAAACGACTTCATCTCCTTCAGTTTTTCCGTCTGCCTGCGGATAATCCGCCTCTGCTCCTCCAAGGTTACTGCCTGTTCCTTAACCTTCTGCTCCAGCGCATTTTTGCAGACAAACAGCTCAATCGTATTCTTCACCCGATTCTTCACGACAGAACCGACAAAAGGCTTGTGGATAAAATCCGTCACCCCCAGTTCAAAGCAGTGGTTTTCTGCCTCAACCGCATTCTCACTGCTGATAATCAGCACCGGAACCTTGCCAAGCCATCCCCTGCACTTCATTTCCTCAACCAGCGCATAACCGTCCATCCTTGGCATCATCAAATCCGAGATAACCGCAGCAATCTCCTCTATCTCCTGTTCCATAAGCCACAGCGCACACATCCCGTCCTCTGCGGTCACTACCTGGTAATCGTCCTTTAATATCTCATCCAGCAATTCACGGTTCATCGGTGAATCATCCACCACCAATATCTTCTGCATCGCCATCCCCCTATCCTGACGGACATTCGTA
>VSOC01000005.1:11289-78486 GCA_009774615.1 Lachnospiraceae bacterium | reverse complement strand
TAAAATATAAAAATCCATAAGTTGAAATAAGTTATTGGGTCTATTATAATCAAAACAGATAAAGAGTTCAAGAAAAATAAGCAAAAAATATTAAAAATCAACAAAGCAAAGGAGAGGAAAAGGATGAAAAAGAAAATGTTGGCAGCAGTGATGGCAGGTATCATGGCAGTGTCCCTGGCCGGATGCGGAGGAGGCGGCGCAAAGGCAGGAAGCTGGGCAAAAAGTGTGGAGATTCAGGTTCCGGCAAAAGCCGGCGGCGGTACGGATGTTATGGCGAGGGCATTGTCTACACAGGTGGGTAAAGATTCCGGTTCCACGCTGACCATCGTCAATAACACGGACGGCGGCGGTATGGTTGCCTGTGAAAAGACTGCTGGCGGGAAGGCGGACGGTTCAACCCTGATGCAGTTCCACACCACCATGCTGATTAAAACTGCTTCCGGCGTATTCTCCAAGTCGGCTGCCGATGATTACAGTGTGATTGCCGTAGGTGTTCCTGTAGATCCGGCAAATAATGTCCTGGTGGTTTCGGGGGATTCTTCTTATAACAGTCTGGACGATTTACTTAACGACGCAAAGAGCCGTCCTGGAGAATTAATGTTCGGTGTGGAAACCGGAGGAACCGTCCATGTGCAGACCGGACTTTTAGCCAAGGCCGCAGGAATCGAAGTCAAGTATGTGGAAGCCGGTTCTGATACGGAAAAATTAACTGCATTAGTGGGAAACAGCATTAATGCCTGTCTTGTCAATGCCAACCAGGCCAAGCAGTATGTGGAATCCGGAAAGGCAAAGGCATTAGCGGTGGTATCCAATACCGCAGAAGGCGGACGTTCTTCCGTGCTTCCCGATGTACCGTGTTTTGAAGAGTTAGGTGTGGATTTATCTTTCCAGATGCTTAATGTTATCTTACTTGGGCCGAAAAACATGGACCCGGAGCTGGTAAAGCAGATTCATGATTATTATGCTGCAGCCGCTGAAAATGAAGAGGTAAAAGCAACCCTGGCTCCTGCCGGCATGGAAATGACCTTTTTAAGCCAGGAAGAGGGATTAAAGACCATCCAGGATATGCAGACAAGCATTAATGCTGTGGTTGAGGAACTTGGTTTAAAGAAATAGGAACTCCAAAGCAGATAGAGAAAGGAAGGACAGGATGAAGATAAAAAGAGATCAGCTTACCGGTGCAGTGTTGATTCTTCTTGGGATTGTTGTATTTATGATGACAACCTCCTTTTCCATCCCCATTACCGGTGCCTACCCGGGGCCAAGGATGCTGCCGACCATCGCAGCATTCGGGTTTGCGGTCTGCGGGCTTGGAATATTGGTCAACGGGACAATGAGCAAAAAAGAAGAAAAGGTCTATATGGTTAAGGCCGGATGGATTCGGATCGGCATTACCCTGGCCGTGATTGCTGCCTATATTGCTGCGATGACGGCGGTCGGCTATCTTATCGCCACACCGGTAATTCTGTACATACTGACGACGATGTTTGCCCGGGGAAGCCAGACGAGCCTGAAGGGAAGAATTATTTTTTCGGTAGCTGTAGCTGTGATTATTTATGTTATCTACGTATTCGCCTTCGGCTTAACCCTGCCGGGCGGTATGCTGTTCGGATAAGGAGGGGAGAGCAATGTTAGAATTTATACCCTATATTATGAGTCAGATTGTTCAGCCCTTTAACCTGGTGCTTTTGTTCGGCGCAACAGTTATCGGTCTGATTTTCGGAGCGATTCCCGGGCTTTCCGGTACACTGGCGGTTATGCTCTTTATGCCGCTCACCTATTCGATGCAGGCCGGCCCTGCAGTTATCTTCCTGATTGCCCTCTGGGTGGGAGGATGTTCTGGTTCCTTTATCGGCTCCGTGCTTTTGGGAATCCCCGGTTCGGCATCTTCCGTTGCAACCTGCTATGACGGTTATCCCATGGCACAGGCAGGAAAAGCAGGAAAAGCCCTGGCCATCGGTATGGTTGCCTCCTTTGTGGGAACATTTTTCAGTGCTTTTTTTGCCGCGCTGTTAAGCCAGAAAATTGCCGACGTCGCTTTTGCCCTGGGGCCGTGGGAGTATTTTTCCCTGTGTTTTGTGGCAATTACCATGGTACTTGCCATTTCAAAAGGGAATATGTTTAAGGGGCTTGCTTCGGCTTCCATCGGTCTTTTGTTTGCTTCCGTAGGTTTTTCGCCGATTGACGCCGAACCGCGGTTTGTCTTTGACAATATGTATCTGATGAGCGGTCTTGGCATGACCATTGTACTGATTGGTATCTTTGGTGTGGCAAGGATTGTGGAAGAGTATGGAAAAGGTTTCGGCGCGCTTCCGGATGTGGATACCAAGTCCATTAAGGGGCTGGGAATCACGGTAAAGGAAATCGCTGCACAGGCGGTCAATATCGTTCGTTCCTTTGCTATCGGACTGGGCATCGGCTTTCTGCCGGGTATGGGTGCCGGGCTTTCCAACCTGGTTGCCTATTCCAGCGCAAGAAATGCTTCCAAGACACCGGAGATGTTTGGAAAAGGATGTCCGGATGGTATCTGGGCTTCCGAGGTATCGAATAATGCCGCCATCGGCGGTTCGATGATACCCATGGCGGCTCTGGGGATTCCCGGAGATTCCACCACCGCCCTGCTTATCGGTGCTCTGACCATCCACGGACTGGAGATGGGGCCGATGGTATTTAAAAACAGCGGGAACGTGGTTTATCTGATGTTTGCAACCGTTATGGTCTGCGCCCTGGTGGTTTTAGTGCTTCAGGCTCTGGGAATGCGGGTATTTCCGCTGATTTTAAAGGTGCCCTATCACTATATGTATCCGGCGTTAATTATTATTTCCTTCGTCAGCGCCTATGTGGATTCCAGCAGCCTTTATAAATGCGGGATGATGCTGGTGTTCGTGTGCATCGGTATATTGATGAGTTACGGCGGACTGCCTACAGCGCCTTTGATTCTGGCCTTTATCCTTGGGCCTACCTTAGAGAGCAATATGTTAAAGTCGTTCCAGTATTCCGGAAGTGCGGCTGCCTTCTTCACCCGGCCGATTTCCTGTGTGCTGATGATTATTGGAATCCTTTGCATTTTCTCACCCCTGCTGCGGATGGGGATGGAAAGGATGAAGGGAAAGAAAGGAGATTGATTCGAGATGTCATTTCAATGCAGCCCGGCAATTAAGAATCCGGTGGAACTTCTCGCTTATCAGCCGTGGAGCCTGGCGATAGAACCTTTTCAGGTATCCCCGCGAACCTGGTATGTAGCCGGGCAGACCTGGGTGGGCTGTTACTTAATTGATACGGGAGATGGATTGATTTTAATTGATACGGCAATTCCCGAAAGTTTATATTTGTTGGTATATTCGATTTATCAGTTGGGATTTTCGCTAAAGGATATTAAAAAAATTCTGCTCAGCCATGCGCATTTTGATCATACAGGGGCTGCGCGTGCCATGAAAGAACTGACCGGAGCAAAGCTTTATATGTCGAAGGAGGACTGGGAGTTTATGAAAGCCTGCCCGGAAGAAACTTTGGTTTTAGATAAAGATTCTCATCCGCAGGAATTTACTGTAGATGCGTTTTATTCGGATGACTGTCCGGTTAAACTGGGAGATATTTCTGTCCGCACCATGCTTACCCCGGGGCATACGATTGGCTGTACAAGTTTCTTCTGGGAGGAGAAAAATCCGGTCAACGGAAAAATCTATCAGATTGCCATGCATGGAGGCGTGGGAGCAAATACCATGAACGATGAGTATTATGCACAAAGCAAATACCTTACCCCGTATCTGCGCCGGAAATTTTTTGACGATGCCGAAAAGCTGAAGGCAATTCACGTCGATATTGCCCTGCCAAGTCATCCCAACCAAATTTTGATTACAGACCGGGCAGGTACATATACCGATGAAAGCCAGCCTTACCTGGATGATACGGTTTGGGCAGACTTTATTGATGAACGGGTGCGGCAGGTGAAGGTGTTGATGTAGGTTTTGCAGTTCGATATTATGATAAAGCAGGGATATTAAAACGGAATATTTTATACTTTTGGCAGCGTTTTATCTTCGCAGATTATTCGCTGCCTTTTAATATTCATGTGAAATTTATTGTAAAGACAGACTTTTTTTTGTATAATTGTGATGAGAGTAAGCGATATCATATTTTTGCTGTAGTTTTTTAGAAATTGAGGTGATAAAAGTGCAGGAAGATACAAAGCAAACACAGGAAATCATGGCAAAACGTACTGCAAAAAACAGTGTATTTCTTGACCTTTTTCAAAATAAGAGTCATCTGTTAAGGTTGTATAAAACACTTCATCCGGAAGATACCACAGCTACAGAAGACTCGCTAACGGATGTAACGATAGAAAATGTGTTGACTGATAATTTATATAATGACTTGGGTTTTATTGTCAATAATAAGTTGATGATCCTCATAGAAGCACAGTCTACATGGACAATGAACATTTTAGTAAGAGTTTTGCTGTATATGGCGCAGAGCTATCACGAATATTTTCAGCGCACCAGCCAAAACTATTACAAGAGTAAGAAAGTGAAAATGCCAAAGCCAGAACTTTATGTGATCTTTACAGGAAACAAAGGGCGAAAGCCGGATAAAGTATTTTTGTCAAGAGAATTTTTTCAGGGTGAGGAGATTGACATTGAAGTAAAAGCAAAGGTTATTTATGAAGGCAATACAGATGACATCATTAATCAGTACATTGTGTTCTGTAAGGTTTTTGATGAGCAGACAAAACAGCATGGAATGAAACAAAAGGCGATTATGGAAACTATACGTATATGCAAGGATAGGAATGTTTTAAGAGAATATCTGCTTGACAGGGAAAAGGAGGTTGTAACGATTATGATGAGTTTGTTTGATGAAGAACAGATAATGAAGTCGTTTATTAAGAGTGAACGGCATGATGAGGCGAGAGAAACAGCAGAAAGACTTATAAAGAAAGGGAAAATGTCACTTGATGAAATTGCAGAATGTATTCCGACATTATCATTTGACGAATTAAAGGAACTTGAAGCTGAGGTTATGTAGCCGACATAATCAATAACAGAAAGATTTATGATACTGAGGTAAAAGATGAAATTGATTTGTGCTATGGGGCGGGAGGGTGTCTGTATCCTTCGGTGTTTTGGCTATGATGGTCAGGTGGAGATTCCGGAAAAGATTCAGGGGAAGGAAGTAAGGGAAATCGGGGCTTATGCCTTTGCCGATATTGTGCGCAGGCGGCAGTCAGGGGTGAAGTACCTTGTGCAGGTTCGGGAAGATATCAGCGGGGAAGATGCAGACAGAGAAGCGTGGGAATGGGAAGAATGTCAGGAAGATTTGCTGGATTTGGAAGCTTTGGAGGATGGAACGCCGGTGATTTGTGCCAGGAACCTGCAGTCGGTTTCTTTGCCGGAAGGGGTGAGAAAAATTGGGGCTTATGCTTTTTACCTCTGCGAGAAGCTGGCAAAGCTTACCGTTTACAGCACGATTTTTGATTTGGGGGCAGGATTGTTTACCGGATGTTCGGGGATTAGAGAACTGGATATTCGGATGGTGCCGGAAAAGAAATCCTGCCTGAAAGAGGTTCTTGCAGAACTCCGGCAGACGCTTCGGGTGAAGGTTTATGATGAAAAAGGCGGTATGCAGGCAAGTCTTATTTTTCCGGAGTATTTTGAAGAGGCCATAGAAAATACACCTGCACGGATTCTGACCCAGGAAATGCATGGCTGCGGACACCGCTACCGCAATGCGTTTAGCGGGACACAGCTTCAGTATCCGGCGTATGATAAGCTGTTTGCACATATACAGGTGCAGGAGAGCGGGGAACTGGTGACGGAACTGGCCCTGGGAAGGCTGCGTTTTCCGCATCAGCTTGGCGGGGAACGGAGGCGGGTGTATGAAGAATATCTTAAGGAGCACGGAGGAGAGATTATAAGCCTTGCTTTTCGCTGCCGGGAAGAGATGACAGATATTTTAACATTTGCAGGGAATGCTTCGTGGTGTACGAAAAAATGCATGGAGGCTATGCTTGACGAAGCCGGGAAGAAAGGAAATCCTCTGGCCATGGGGATACTGATGGAACTTGGACGAAGGAGGGCTGAACCTGGCGGAAGGAGAAAAAGATTTGTGTTGTGAATATGGTTTCCGGAAGGACTTTGGGAAAGGAGATGGGGTGAATGATTGATCCGATAAGAGATCAGCAGGTTCGGGAGATGGAAATGGTCGAGCGCTGTGTGAATATTTTAACCATGTCCAGAAATGAACTTTATATTCACATGCGCTATTTGGATATTTCTCTAAGCTGCCTGGGATTTGAAGCGGACTGGAACCGAAACGGGGCGGCAACCGATGGTTTTATGATTTATTATGAGCCGGATTATCTTATAAAACTTTTTGCGCAGGGGCGAAAGGAAGTCAACCGGGCCTATCTGCACATGGTTATGCACTGTCTGTTCGGGCACATGGACGGGAGAAAGGGGAGGGATGCCGGGCTTTGGCATCTTGCCTGTGATATGGCTGTGGAGTCCATTATTGACGGGCTGTTGAAAACCTGTATCCGCCGTCCGCCTTCTATGTTTCGCAGGGAATGGTATCAGCGGCTTTTGCATCAGGGAGTGAAGGTGATGAATGCGGAACGGGTTTATTCAAAGCTTGTGGAAATGAAACTGAACGAAAGGCAGTTGGAACGTCTTAAGGCAGAGTTTTTTGTGGACGGGCATGATCTCTGGGAGGAAGATAAGACAAACAGCCAGATTATCCGTCGTCAGAACCAGTGGAAGGATAACCGGGAGAGGATGCAGACAGAACTGGAAAGCTTTGGGACGGAGGATGAGTCGGGGGACAGTCGGGATTTACTGGAGCAGGTGCAGGCAGAAAACCGGGAGAGGGTGGATTATCGGGGCTTTCTGCGAAAGTTTGCAGTGCTGAAGGAAGAGGTTTCCATAGATCCAGATGCATTTGACCCGGTTTTCTATACCTTTGGGCTGGAAATGTATGGAAATATGCCTTTGATTGAGCCGCTCGAAACCAGGGAAGTACACAGGATTGAGGATTTTGTGATTGTTATCGATACTTCAATGTCGTGTTCGGGGGAATTGGTGCTGCGCTTTTTAGAGGAAACCTGTTCCGTACTGTCCTCTTCGGAGAGTTTTTTTCATCAGGTAAATATCCATATTCTGCAGTGCGATGAGAAAGTTCAGTCGGATGTGAAGATTACCAATCGTGAGGAAATGGAAGATTATATGAAAAATTTTACCATTGCCGGACACGGAGGGACGGACTTTCGGCCTGCCTTTGCCTGGGTTCGCCAGATGCAGGAGAGGAAGGAATTTTCGCATTTAAAGGGACTGATTTATTTCACTGACGGGAAGGGAATTTATCCGCTGAAAAAACCAAACTATGATACGGCGTTTGTGTTTGTGGAAGAACATTTTTCTGACCTGTCCGTGCCGGGATGGGCAATGAAGATAGTTTTATCGGAAGAGGATCTGCGGGTGGATAAATAAGAAGAGATATGCAGGAGATTCATTTCTCATTATAGATAGATTTGTCTATATTTTAAGGTGAAGAATAGAGGAATAAGAAAATGATCAATATTAAGCGGGCAAAGGAAGAGTTAAAAAATGCAATCGAAGCCTATCTGTGGAAGGATGCTTATGGGAACTATGAGATTCCGGTAATCCGGCAGCGTCCCATCCTGCTTATCGGGCCGCCGGGTGTCGGGAAGACGCAGATTATGGAGCAGGTGGCCAAAGAGTGTAAAATCGGGCTGGTAGCCTATACGATCACCCATCACACCCGGCAGAGCGCCGTGGGTCTTCCGAGGATTGAAAAGCGAAATTATGGGGAGAAGGAATATCCCGTTACGGAATATACGATGAGCGAGATTGTAGGAGCCGTTTATGATAAGATGGAAGTTACGGGGCTTAAAGAAGGGATTTTGTTTATTGATGAGATTAACTGTGTATCGGAAACCCTTGCGCCGACCATGCTTCAGTTTCTTCAGGCAAAAACATTCGGGACACATCGGATACCGGAAGGCTGGCTGATTGTTGCCGCAGGAAATCCGCCGGAGTATAATAAATCCGTGCGGGAGTTCGATGTGGTAACACTTGACCGTATCCGGAGAATGGATATTGTACCGGATTTTTCCGTGTGGAAGGAATATGCTTATCAGGAAAATATGCATCCGGCAGTACTCGCCTATTTAAACATCAAACCGCAGAATTTCTGTAAGATAGAAACGACCGTGGACGGAAGGCGGTTTGTCACGCCAAGGGGGTGGGAGGATTTATCCCGGCTGATTTTGGTGTATGAAAAAATCGGAAAAAAGGTTGACCGCGAAGTAGTTGTCCAGTACCTGCAGTACCCGGAAATCGCAAAAGACTTTGCCAATTATCTGCTGATTTACGAAAAATACCAGAAGGATTATCAGGTGGAGGAAATTCTTTCCGGGCAGATAAAAGAAACCGTCTATGATAAGATTTCCAGAGCTGCCTTTGATGAGCGGTTAAGCCTTACCGGGCTTCTTCTTTCCCGACTGGGGACGGTGTTTGGGGAGGTACTTATGCAGGAAGAGGTTATGGGAAGGCTGATGAAGATTCTTCGGGGATTTCGGGAAACAGAAGAGGAAGACGGCGCAAGGCGGGTAAATTCTTTAACTGACCAGGTGAACAGGGATTGGGAAGGATTAAGAAAGCAGGAAATTTTAAGTAAAAAAGAAGATTTGATTTACCGGAGAATTCTGAAAAAGCTTGAAGCTTATCAGCAGGTTATCTATAGGCAGGAAAGGAAAGATGCAGATAATGTCTGGGAAATGCTGCAGGAGGAATTTGGTAAAGACAGCGATGCATTCGAGGACGGATTTTCCAGGGCAGGAAGGATGCTTGAGTGTGGGTTTGACTTTATGGAAGCCGCATTTGGCGACAGCCAGGAGATGGTTATATGGATTACGGAACTGAATACGAATCCATCCTGCGTGCAGTTTCTTCGGGAGTATGTATGTGAACGATACTATGAATATAATCGAAAGCTGATGCAGAACATGAGCCTGTGAATGGAGAAGGAAGAAAGCAAGTTGACAGCATGCTATGACTGCTGAAAAAACCGATGGTGCAGATAAGGGATCACTGGACCGTCGGTTTTTTTGTGCAACCAGGGCAAATGTTTTTATTTATGCGCAGATTCTTGTCCTCATCCGCAATTACTTGATTTTCAAGGTTCTCATCCGCAATTACCTAATTTTCAAGGTTCTCAAGCACATTCACTTTCAAAAGGCTTGTTTCCACATTCAGCTTCCGCAGCTTTTGCATCATTTCTTTGGACTCATCCGACCTATCGCGAACCTGTGCAGCCGCTTTAGACATATGGGATGCCATTTCTGCAAGGAAATGGCTGGTTGCCTGAAGTTGTCCATTCATTTGCTGCAATTCGCCGATCACTTCGCTGCTGTACTTAAGAATCGTATGCATCAATTGCATTCATATTGAAGAGTGTGAATATACCGCTTATTTTGGCGATGCTGCGCATATATCGACTTCTGGCAATAATGAATACCGCGATAATAATGCACAGCGATGTACCCGCTCCGCCCATAAATACAAAAGTATCCAAAAAGCCCTTGCTGATAATGGCAAGCTGTTCGTCAAAGGCATTGTGATTTAAGGCATACAGGTCGGTATTATGGATGAGATTTTCGCCGAAAGCGCTGACCATGATGCTGTCCATCACATTTCCGCCATGAATACCAAAGAACCAGAAAATATGGATGCCGAATACCAGAAACAAGGTGCCGGCCAGTCCGCCTCCATTGGCCGTTGAAAAAAGAAACGACAGGGCAGTATAAATCCACTCGTCAATTCCTTTGCCAGAGATTATCAAAAGGATGCTTCATGAAATTATATCAGATTTCTTTGCTGAAAGCAATCCTTGTTCTTTGTGCCGTTTCTCTTGATTCTTTTTCTGAAAGCAGTTATGATTGTATTTAGTTTCTATAAAGAAAATGAAACATAAAATTGTAAAAACAGGAAGGAAGCTGCGCAAATGAAGGATATTTTAGACTTACACACACATACGATTGTCAGCGGTCATGCGTACAACAGTTTATATGAGATGGTTCGGTCGGCGGCGGATAAGGGGCTGACATTGTACGGCTGTTCGGATCACACCCCGGCGATGCCCGGTGGGCCGGATGCCATGTATTTTGTTAATTTTAAGGTGATTCCCAGGGAAATCTACGGGGTGAAGGTGCTTATGGGGGCAGAGTTAAACCTTTTAAAGCCGGACGGTTCGGTGGATTTAAAGGAAAAGATGCTGGAAAAGCTGGATTATGCCATTGCAAGCCTTCACCTTCCCTGCACAAAGCCGGGGACGATGGAGGAAAATACATCGGCTTATCTGCATGTTATGGAAAATCCCTGGGTTCAGATTATCGGCCATCCCGACGACGGGCGTTACCCGGTGGACTACAAAGCGCTTGTAGCTGCGGCGAAAAAACACCATAAGCTGCTGGAAGTGAATAATTCATCCCTTCGTCCGAACGCCGCCCGGCTCAATGCCCGGGAAAACTACCGGACGATGCTGGAACTTTGTAAAGAATATGAAGTTTCGATTATTATCAACAGCGACGCCCATGTCGAGGCTGATGTAGCTAATCACCGCTATGCGCACGAACTTTTAGAGGAAATCTCTTTCCCGGAAGATCTGGTGGTGAACACTTCTTTGGAAAAACTTCTTCCTTATATTCCCAGGGTAAAAGAAGTGCTGTAGGCATTGACAATTAACGATTCTTCAATTATACTGTAAAAGTAACAATGATTACTATTATTGTAAACCTGATATTCGGGGAGATGAAGATATGAGAACGTTAAAATACAGCCGACAACGGGAATTTATTAAAAACAGTCTTGCCAAGCGCTGTGATCATCCTACGGCCGATATGCTGTATACCAGTATACGGAAGGAATTTCCCAATATCAGTCTGGGAACCGTGTACCGCAATTTAAACCTTCTGGCGGAGATCGGGGAGATACAAAAGCTGAATTTCGGCGGCGGGGCTGACCACTTTGATGCAAGAACCGCTCCGCACTATCATTTTATCTGCAAATGCTGCCATCAGGTCAGCGACCTTCCCATGGCACCTCTTGGGGAAATCACCACGTTGGCCCAGCGTTACTATGGCGGGAAGATTGACGGGCACAGCACGACCTTTTATGGGATATGTGAGTTGTGCGTGCAGTCTGATAAGGCTGAACAGGTATTTTAGGAAGGAAAGCCGGAGGTGAGCCTGCGGCGGCAAGATATTCCCAAAATGACAGCAGGGTGAAAAATGGTTACTGTGCACACGTTCACCGTAACGAAAAATTACCAGAGAAATTTCCGAAGAAATTTACAGAAGCACTTGACAAACGGACAAGCTTGTGATAAATTGATTTCAGTAATGATTACTATTTTGGAACTGCAAATTAATGAACAATAAAAGAAAAGGAGAACAAACATGAAAAAATGGGTATGTACAGTATGCGGCTATATTTATGAGGGAGAGAATCCTCCGGAAGCATGTCCGGTATGTAAGGTAGGCGCAGATAAGTTTAAACTTCAGGAAGAAGGACTGACCTGGGCCTGTGAGCATGTGATTGGCGTTGGTAAGGCAGAGGGCGTTTCTGAGGATATTATTAATGATTTACGCGCAAACTTTGAGGGCGAGTGCGCAGAAGTTGGTATGTATCTGGCGATGTCCCGTCAGGCATTCCGCGAGGGCTACCCTGAGGTTGGCGAATTTTATAAGACCGCTGCTTTTGAAGAGGCAGAGCACGCTGCTAAGTTTGCAGAGCTGTTAGGCGAAGTAGTTACCACCAGCACCAAGAAGAATCTGGAATTAAGAGTTGCTGCTGAGAACGGCGCTACCGCCGGCAAGCTGGATTTAGCCGGCCGCGCAAAGAAAGCAAACCTGGATGCAATCCATGACACCGTTCATGAGATGGCTAAGGACGAGGCAAGACACGGCTGTGCTTTCCAGGGTCTGTTAAAAAGATATTTTTCCTAAGATTTGAGGGATTTTCTTCTGAGGAGGATGGGCAGATTTCTGTCTGTCCTTCTTTCAATTAATTTTCCGTAGACAGTAAAGAAAGAAGTGAAGAGATGGAAATAAAACAGCTTCAAGAATTATACAACACTTCTGATTCTAATATAAAATGGGCAAAGCATTGTCTGGAACGAATGCAGGAGAGGGATATAAGTATAATGGATGTAGAATCCTGTCTGCAAACGGGAGAAATTATAGAAGACTATCCCGATGATTTTCCACATCCTAGTTGTTTGATTTTTGGATATACAAAGAAAAATAACGTATTGCATATTGTTGTTGGAACAGATGGTACTGTTTTATTTTTTATCACTGCCTATTATCCCAGCACGGATAAATTTGAAAAAGATTTAAAGACTAGAAAGGATCATGCATAATGTGTATGTATTGTAAAGGTAAAACAATGCTTCCGTCTTTGACTACACATGTAGTAAACTATAAAAACTGTATTATTATCATTAAAAATGTTCCTTGCGAAGAATGTGAACAATGCGGTGAAAAATATTACTCTAATGAAGTTGCAAAGCAAATTGAATCTCTGGTAAATGCAGCAAAACAGCTTATGCAGGAAATTGCAGTTATTGATTATTCAAAAGCCGCATAATCCCCCTTATCATGTAATAACGGGCAACCGGATTTTAGTCGGTTTCTGTGCTAATGTTATGGTTCTTGTCTTTGTAGCCTGTTGGCCTGCCATGATAAAGCCTCCGCCTTCTGGAAATTGTCCTGTTGTTCTTCCCTCTTGACATAAAATCTTGTAAATACTACAATGTTTATAGTCCTACTGGTGCGAATTCTATGACACTGTTTATGAGATAGCAAGGAATGAGGCAGGACACGACTGCGCTTTTCAAGGTCTGTTAAAGAGATATTTTGGCTAAAATTTATAGATAGATTTTCTTCAAGGCTTCAAGAGAGGATGGACAGGTTGTTGTCTGTCCTCTTTTGAATTGTTTCATTTTTCTAAATTATGTTTTTCTCTTCTTTTCTTATATTCTGTATTGTCTGACACACTTCCAGAACATTAAATCTCTTAATTAATTATTATTCTATTATTTCGGCTTTTTTGTACGAGATGGAACGGTTTAGATAAGACATCGGGCATAATGGAAGCTCTTGATGATAAAGAATACAGCGGAAGTTTGCTAACATTGCTGCAAGATGGGGGAAAATTTGTAAAAAATAATACGAAGAAGCGTTGGAAGAAAGCACCTGATGGACGCATGGAAATGCCAGATATACCCGAACGGGCAGCACTTGAATGTATCGTGAACGGACTGATCCACAGGGATTATCTTGAACTGGGGAGTGAAGTACACATTGATATTTTTGATGACCGTATGGAGGTGTATTCGCCGGGAGGCATGCTTGATGGTTCTTTTGTCCAAAACCTTGATACAGACCACGTACCATCCAGACGCCGGAATCCGGTTATTGCAGATGTTTTTAGCCGCATAAATTATATGGAGCGCAGGGGAAGCGGATTCAGAAAAATTAAAGATGATTACCGAAGGGCAGTTAATTATCGCCCAGAATTAGAACCTAAATTTTATTCAGACACAACATCATTTTGGGTAACTCTTTATAACTTAAATTATCATGTAGCGATTGATAGAATCGGAACTAAAAAAGCAAGTGAGTACGATCACAAAAAAGAAAATCATGCAGCTACATGAACAATTTGGTAACAATATAATTTTTTCCAGAGCAGATATAATGCGGATAACAGGTATTACGTCTTCGCCAGCAGGAGATTTAATTAAGAAAATGCAGAGTGCAAACTTAATAGAATTTGTTTCTGGATATGGAAAGGGTAAATATAGATTTAAAGAAAATAGTGCCAATTAGCTATACATTGCGTAGCCGATGTGAACTATCAGGAATGAGAAGATATTTTGTGAGGATATTGCAGAACTGGAAAATGCAATTGGAAGTAATATAGGAAAGCTAATTGTGGAAAGGAGAGAACCAGTAGAGTAATTCTGACTGCAGAAATAATAATTATTATTCATTTTGAAAGTATTTTAAATAATATTGAAAAATTGAGAATTTTATCAGCAAATTTTGTTCCATTTTCATAATAAGTATGCTATTCTATAGTTTGTAGGCATCTTCAAGAGGATGGCAGAAGAAATATATTATTTTGTGGAGGAATGAGATGAAAGCAGGGAAAAGGAAACGAATAAGTTTATTTCTCGCTCTATGTATGCTGCTGAATGTAACCGCAGTTCCTACATGGGCAGAACAGAAAGAAACGGTATCAACAAAAGATAATACGGTAAAAACCGCCACATCTTCCGATGCACAGGTTCAGGAGGAAGAAAAAGGTGAAGAAAAAGAAGTATTAAAGAAGACGGTTGAAGAGGAAGAAAAGGATGAGGCTGAAGAGCAGATTTTTGAAGCGGAAACGGTGATTATTCCTACAGAAGATATTTTTGCTGATTTGCCGGATAATGATGAACTCTTTGCCGGGTATGTGGAAAAAACGCTATATGGGAATGATGGAATTGTTACCTACGGCAATTGGGGAGAAGAACGTCTGGAGGGAACTGACTTACAGATTTATAATATATTGAAAAATGCGATTAAGGAAATTGCTGCCGGGAATCGAAGCTCGACAATCATTGACATTCCGGTAGACAATCTGCGTGGATTAAAAACCGAGTGGACGGAAGCCGAAGCTGGAGTATCCTTTGACACATTTGATACGGCTATGCTTGTGATCCGGGATAAAATTATTGATACATCGAAGATTTTACGGTACTTAATGGTAGACTGTCCCTATGAACTGTATTGGTATAATAAATCCTCCGGAGGAACCATTATGGATGGTCCGACATTTAGCTATACAGAAGGGTCAAAAAAGACTACAGTTAAGGGAAGCCTGGAATTTTCCATGACCGTGGTTAATGCTTACCAGGGAGGGAATAAATATTCCATAGATACAAGAAAGGCAAAATCTGTACAGACAGCAGTAGATAATGCCAAGAAGATTGCAGAACGTTATTCGGGAAAATCGGATGAGGAAAAGCTTTTGGCGTATAAGGATGAAATCTGCGAGTTGGTTTCTTATAATACTGCTGCGGCAGGTACTGGTTATACCGGAGGTTATGGCGATCCGTGGCAGCTGATTTATGTTTTTGATGGAGATAAGACGACGAATGTTGTCTGCGAAGGCTATGCAAAGGCATTCCAATATCTTTGTGATTTATCTGTATTTTCGGGTGATGTCACCTGCTATACGGTAAACGGAACGATGTCCGGCGGTACAGGAGCAGGCCCGCACATGTGGAATATTGTTACAATAGAAGGAGATAATTATCTGGCGGATGTGACAAACTGTGATACAGGTACAGTTGGTGCACCGGACAGGCTTTTTCTGGCAGGAACTGCAGGCAGTGTAAGTTCTGGATATAGATTTACATTTCCTGATATTGAAAGAACAATTACTTATACATACAGCAGAGATATGTCAGAAATGTATGGAGATATCTTAAAATTGGCAGATTCTTCGCTTAGAGAATCCCCTGTGCTTTCTAAAATTCCGGCGGGAACGGCAGTTTACGATCAGACATTAAATGATGTTCATCTGGAAAATCCTTCTGGGAATACTTCGGGAATCTGGAAGTGGCAGACCCCAGATGCTAAAGTCGGCGACGTGGGTTCAAGAAAGTTTAAAGCAGATTTTATTCCCGATGACACAAGAACGTATAGAATTGTAACCGATCAGGAAATCACGGTTACGGTTTCGCAGAAGGAAGTTGCTAACCCCGAGATTGTGGTTGAAGAAGGCCCGCATGATTATACCGGAAGTCAGGTTACTCCAAAGATTACGCTGAAAGACGGAACTGTAGTGATTCCTGAATCTGAATACACTGTGTCTTTTAGTGATAATATTTCTATCGGTACAGCGACGGTTATTGTCAGCAATAAATCCGGGGGTAATTATCTCCTGCCGGAGCGCTGTACAGAGAATTTTACAATTGTACGGGCAGATTTATCCAGAGCGGATTTAGAAATAAAACGTCCAGAAGGCGGATATGTTTTCGATAAAAAGAAAAAGGAGCCTTCCGTTACGGTAAAGATTAAAGGAACAGCAATTAACCCGGATTGGTATAAAGTTTCTTATGCAAATAATATAAATGCAGGAGAAACGGCAGAAGTTATGGTTACCGGAACAAGCAAAGAATTTTGCTTGGGAACAAAGTCTGCGACATTTACAATTGCTAAAAAGCCTGTCAAAATAACTGCATCTGCAGAAGATAAGACTTATGATGGAAAGCCCGATGCGAAGGCTGCGGCAAAGATAGACAATAACGAAGAATCTCAGATTTTTGAGGGTGATGAAGTAGAGTTAGGCGAAATTACCGCCCTATTCACAGACATCACTCCAGGAACTGATAAGGATGTAACGGTAACGGCTTCTCTTACCGGAAAAGATGCGGGCAATTATGAGGTAAAGCCAACGACGGTTAAGGCAGCTATCCACGCATATGACCCCAAGGAAGTGAAAGAAGCAATTGAAAAAGCAGAAGCGGCAAAAGAAGGTGTCCAGGGAATTAATAAGCAGGCATCTTCAGTGACGCAGGGAATACGATTTGTTTCTACCGCGCAGCTTAAAGCAATGAATGATGCCGTCGAAAAGGCAAAGACTGCCATAGCCGTCCCGGTTACGGCAGAACAGGCAGAAGTGTTGGCCGCAGAGCTGGCGAAGGCAACGGAAACCTTTACCAACGCGATACAGACAGGTACGTATAAAAGCAGCTCCGGCGGTAGTTCCGGCGGCGGCGGAGGTGGAGGTGGAGGCGGCGGTTCCCGCGGAACAACCTCTTCCAGAACAAATTCCACATCCGGCCCGGGTTCCCCACAGGGTACAGTGTCCTTTGACAGCAGAAAAGGGCAGGTAAATTCCGTGACCGGCATTGTTGCAGGGACGACAAACGGAGCAGCCGGAGATGGCTACAGCCATTGGCAGCAGGGAAATCTCTGGGATAATTCCAGCTGGAAACTGCAGTATGCCGACGGAAGCTATGCGGCAGGTGCGGTGATTTCGGATGCCGCAGGCAATACGTATGAGCAGGTTGCCTGGGAGATGATTAATGGTTCATGGTATGCTTTTGGTGCAGATGCCATTGCAAAAAATTCCTGGGTGCTTGATGTAGGCGCGGGAAGATGGTATTATGTAGATATCAGCAGCGGAATGAAAACCGGCTGGATTGCTCTTAACGGACTTTGGTATTACCTGAATTCGGATACGACCGGTGCATTGCAGAAGCCTTTTGGTGCAATGTATCAGAATGAAATGACTCCCGACGGCTATTTTGTCAATGCGGACGGAAGCTGGAACGGCGTGCCGAAAAATTGATACACGGAAGAATTTCCATAAATTTCCTGTAAATAAAGTATGGAAATCCCACAGTTCTGTCAGAGTTATAGAAGACAGGTTTTCGAGAAAGGAATGAGTTTAACATGAGTGAAGAATTAAAGACGACCGAAGAAGTAAACGGACAGGCACAGACAGAGGAAGCGATCAAAGCCGCAGCAGATCCCGGCTCTGCAGCATCCCCCGAATTCACAGAACCCCCCAAACCCGTAGAAACCATGGCGGATTATGAAGCGGAAATCGAGGCTTCGTTTAAGCGGGTAAAGGAAGGCGATATTCTCACCGGAACCGTAATCAGCGTAGATGATGAGCAGGTTATTCTGGATTTAAAATACTATGCCGAAGGTATTATTGCCAAGGATGATTTATCGAATGACCCGGATTTCCAGTTAAAGGAAGAAATTCATCCCGGCGATGAGATTACGGCTACCGTAATAAAAACGGACGACGGTGAAGGAAATATCGTTCTTTCCAAAAAGGAAGCCAATGATATCCTTGCATGGGATAAGTTAAAGCAGATGATGGAAGATCGCACCGTGGTTAAGGTAAAGATTGCCGAGATTGTAAAAGGCGGGGCAGTTGCCTTTTTAGAAGGTATCCGCGGCTTTATTCCGGCTTCCAAGCTTGCCGCAGAATATGTGGAAGATTTGGAAGCGTGGGCAGGAAAATCTCTGGAGGTTACGGTTATTACGGCTGAGGAGGAGAATAAACGCCTGGTGCTTTCCGGAAGAGAGGTGGCAAGGGAAAAGCTGGCAGAGGAGAATAAAAAGAAGGTGTCCAAATGCCAGGTAGGTGCCGTAGTTGAAGGAACCGTGGAAACCTTAAAAGATTATGGCGCATTTGTAACTCTGGAAAACGGGCTTACCGGGCTTCTGCATATTTCCCAGATCAGCAGTCAGAGAATCAAGCATCCCGGTGTAGTGTTAAAAGAAGGGCAGACGATTCAGGTAAAGATTTTATCGGCGGAAAACGGAAAAATCAGCCTTTCCATGAAAGCTATTGAGCCGGATGAAGAGCCGGAGGAAGTATTTGACTACAAAGAAGACGGCGAGGCGACCACGGGTCTTGGTGCATTATTAAAGGGATTTAAGCTGAATTAGGCGGAATACGTTTTTGAAAATCTTTTTTGCAAATTTTTGTAAATTTTTGAAATGCCAATGGATAAATTTTGCCAGAAAACTCTCGGAGTCCCTGTCAAAAGGGATTCCGGGGGTATTTATATAAATTTTATTCTTTAAGGAAAGGAAACAGTGCGAATGAAAATTGTGTTGCAGCGGGTGCAGAGGGCTTCGGTTTCCGTGGATGGGCAGGTGATTGGAAAAATTGATAAGGGATTTCTTCTGCTGACGGGAATTTCTCACACGGATGATGAAAAAATCGCCGATAAGATGATGGACAAAATCTGCCGTCTTCGGATTTTTGAAGACGATCAGGGCAAGACAAACCTTTCGCTTTCGGATGTGGGCGGTCAGATGCTGGTTATCAGCCAGTTCACCCTGTACGCCGACTGCCGCAAGGGAAACCGTCCCGGATTTACCAATGCAGGTTCGCCGGAGCGGGCAAAGCAGCTTTATGAATACATGGTTAAGGGCTTTAAAGAAAGGCTTCCGGTAGTGGAGCAGGGAAGCTTTGGGGCAAAGATGGAAGTAGAACTGATCAATGACGGCCCATTCACCCTGGTTCTTGACAGCCAGGAATTAGGATTTGCATAAAAGAAAAAATTCGCATAAAAAACAGCAGAAAAGAGGAGAGGAAAAACTATGGCAAAGAAAACAAAAGGACAGGAACTGGCGGATAAGCTGACCTGGAGTGCTCCCAATATTGCAAAGGCGGCACCCAAGCAGGTGAATAAAGCGAATAAGTTCTGCGAAGGCTATAAAAAGTTCCTGGATGAGGGAAAAACGGAGAGAGAATGTGTGCGCTATGCGGTAAAGCTTCTGGAAGAGCGGGGCTATCGCCGGTTTGACAGCGAAAGTGTCTATGTTCCCGGGGATAAGGTGTATTATGTGAACCGGGGAAAATCCCTGATTGCCACAACATTTGGAAGCGAGCCGTTAGAGAAGGGGGTGCGGATTAACGGGGCGCACATCGATTCCCCGCGCCTGGATTTAAAGCCTATGCCATTGATGGAAAAGGATGAATTTGCCTACCTGAAAACGCATTATTACGGGGGAATCCGCAAGTATCAGTGGGGAACCACGCCCCTGGCGATGCACGGTGTTGTGGCAAAGGCGGACGGGACGACGATTGAGATTTCTCTTGGAGAAAAGCCCGGTGAGCCGGTATTTTGTGTTACCGATCTCCTTCCGCACCTGGGCAGACGGCAGAATGAGCGTCATTTAGGCGAGGGAATCCGGGGAGAGGAACTGAATATTCTGGTTGCATCGCTTCCCTATCAGGACGACGCGGTGAAAGAGCCGGTGAAGCTTTTAGCGCTTGAGGTCTTGCATGAAAAGTACGGGATCACCGAAGCAGATTTCTGCCGGGCAGAGATTGAGATGGTTCCGGCATTTAAGGCTTCGGATGTGGGGCTTGATCGGAGCATGATCGGCGCATACGGGCAGGACGATCGTGTCTGCGCTTATACGGCATTAATGGCAGAGATGGAAGCTGAACTTCCTGCATTTACCACGGTTACGATTTTGACCGATAAGGAAGAAATCGGTTCGGAAGGGAATACCGGGCTGAATTCGGATTATGTCCTTCATTATCTTGAGGATTTGGCGGATATGGCAGGGGTTTCTGTGCGCAAGGTACTGCGCAGTTCCATCTGTCTTTCTTCCGATGTCAATGCGGCCTATGACCCGAATTACCCCGATGTTTATGACAAGACCAATGCCTGCTTTATCAATCGGGGCTGTGTGCTGACCAAGTACACCGGTTCGCGGGGAAAATCTTCCTCTAATGATGCCGGAGCGGAACTGATGGCCCGGGTTATCGGGATGATGGAAAAGAGCGGCGTGTACTGGCAGACCGGTGAGATGGGTAAGGTTGACGAGGGCGGCGGCGGAACAATTGCCAAATTTGTCGCGCACATGGATGTAGATACGGTGGATTTAGGGGTGCCGATCCTTTCCATGCACGCGCCCTTTGAACTGGCTTCCAAGCTGGATGTCTATAATACGTATAAGGCGTTTAAGGCATTTTACCAGAATTGACAAAAACATGCAGATGCTATGGAACAGAAAGCAGACGGCATGAACTGGAAAAGAAAAAAATGTAAAAACAAAACATTTGCAGACATGTGAGCAGTGAATAATGAAAGAAAAGGAAAGGAAACAGAATGAAGAAATGGACAAGAGTATTCCTGTGTGCGGCTATTGTTGTGCTGGCAGCATCAGGCTGTAAGAAAGAGGAAATTCAGGAGAGTACAGAGGCACCTACAGAAACCTCGGTACCGGAAGAAACCGAAGCACCGACCATGGCAGAACTTCCGGAGGCATCGGTGACTCTGGGCGAGTATAAAGGGATTGTTGTGGAAGACCCTTATGTGGAAATCACCGATGAAGACGTTGAAGCCAGGATTACACAGGCATTGGCAGCGAATCCGAAGCAGACCGAAGTAGATCGTCCGGCAGAAAACGGCGACGTAGTGAATATCGACTATGTGGGAATGAAGGACGGCGTGCCCTTTGACCACGGAGCGGATGATAACTTTGATTTAGTCCTGGGTTCCCATCGCTTTATCGACGGCTTTGAAGACGGGCTGGTTGGGGCAAAAACCGGGGATGAGCTGAGTTTAAACCTGACCTTTCCTGAAGATTACAAAAATGCCGAACTGGCGGGCCAGGACGTGGTTTTTGATGTCACGGTCAATGCGGTAAAGGAACAGAGTGAGGCCGAGTTAAACGACGAGTTCGTGAAGAGGGTTTCTGAGGAAAGCGAAACGGTAGAAGAGTACCGTGCCGAGTTAAGGAAGATGATGGAAGAGCAGGCCAGGGCTGAGGCTGATATGCAGATCCAGAACGCCGTTGTGGATAAAGTCGTGGAAAATGCAAGCTTTACCGGTCTGGAAGAGCGCGTAGAAGCAGAGTTTACCCAGGAACTTGCTTCCATGGAAAGTGCATTAAGCGAGCAGGGAACAACCCTGGCCGAGTATGCCCAGATGTATGGTATGGATGAGGACATGATGAAGGAACAGCTTCGTGCCCAGGTGCAGGGTGTAAATGAAATTAATCTGATTGCCGATGCCGTTGCCGAGGCAGAAGGGCTGAAAGCAGACGATGCATCGCGCCAGAGGCTGGCGGAATTAAACGGCGTGGAAAGTGTGATTGATCTGGTAACACAGTACGGCCAGGAAGCCGTGGACAATGCGGCAAAGAGAATCCTGGTTATGGATTTTCTGGTGGAAAATGCAAAGGTAGAGTAAAGCTACCGCAAAAACGGAGGGATAAGATGGAAGAACTGAAGGCACGAATCCGCAGAGATGGAAAGATTAAGTCAGGAAATGTACTGAAGGTAGACAGCTTTTTAAACCACCAGATGGATGTGAATTTATTTACAGAAATCGGACAGGAGTTTAAGCGGCGTTTTGCCGGGGAAGAGATTAATAAAATATTGACGATTGAGGCTTCGGGAATCGGGATTGCCTGCATTACCGCCCAGAGTTTCGGCGTACCGGTGGTATTTGCCAAGAAAACACAGACAAAGAATATTGCCGGGGAAGTCTACACCACGCAGGTAGAATCCTTTACTCACGGAAGGGTGTACGATATTATTGTGTCTAAGGAGTTTCTGGGAAAGGGCGATAAGGTTCTGCTGATTGATGATTTTTTAGCAAATGGAAAAGCCCTGGAAGGGCTTGCCTGTCTGGTAAGGGACTCCGGAGCCGAACTGGTGGGCGCAGGAATTGTTATCGAAAAAGGCTTTCAGCCGGGCGGCGACATGCTGCGGGCCAGGGGTATCCGCGTAGAATCGCTTGCGGTTATCGACCGTATGGATGAGGTGACGGGAACGATTGTTTTCCGGGGAGAGGCATGAGCATGAAAGAACGAAAAGCGCTGTTTTTTGATGTTGATGGAACACTGCTGAGCGAGATAACCGGGCAGATTCCGGAGAGTGCCTTAAAGGCGGTACAAAAAGCAAGGGAAAAAGGACATCTTGCCTTTATTAATTCCGGCAGAGTGTCCTGCCTGCTCGACCCGGTGCGAAAGTTAATCGCCATGGACGGTTATCTCTGCGGCTGCGGAACTTATATTCTTCTGGGCGATAAGGAACTGTATGCAAGAAAGATTCCTCATGAACGCGGCCTGGAGATTAAAAAACTTCTGGAAAAATATAAGATAGAAGGAATTTTAGAAGGCAAGGGCGGATGCCATTTTCGCAGAGAAACCTCCCGTATACCCCGCCTGGAACAAATCCGCAGTTCCATTCAGAAGGCAGGATGTGTATCGCCCTATCCGATAGAAGAGGATAACTATGATTTTGATAAGTTCTGCTGTGTTTCCGATGCATTAAGCGACGTCAGGGGATTTATCCGGGAACTTACGGATTTTGAGGTGATTGACCGGGGAAACGATTTCTGGGAATGTGTGCCTAAGGGTCACTCCAAGGCAACGGCTATCAAGATGGTGCTGGATGCCTGCGGCATCGAACCGGAAAATGCCTATGTATTCGGGGACAGTACGAATGACCTGGCGATGTTTGCCTTTGCAGAGAATGCCGTGCTGATGGGAAAACATGATCGGGAACTGGAAGAGTATGCGACCTTTGTGACAAAAACCGTTGAGGAGGACGGGATCGCCTATGCGATGAAGGCATTGGGGATTATTGAATAATTGAAAATGGAATGGCGAAGAGGTGCTTTCTGGCATCTCTTTGTTGTTCCTCCCCCCTTTAATGCAATTTTTCCAAGATTTTTTATGAAATTCCCCCACTTTTCCTATACCAAATTCCTTAAATATGTTTTATAATAGGGATGAGCCTTATTAAAGGGGAAAAAATTGACCGACAGAAAGAACTTAAGCCGGAGCAGATGTAAATTTGCGCACGCTCCGGGAGAAAGGAATAACACCATGAAAAAGTTAGGTTCCGTCTTACTCAGTATATGGAAGGGACTGTGTACCCTGCTGTTTTCCGCACTGGGGATTGTAAGCTGGCTGCTGAAGGCTTTTCTGGCCGTTATCACGGTTTCCGTACTGGCAGGCATATGCATTGCCGTGGGAATATTTATCAAGGTTAAGCCAGAACTGGATCACTGCCGTGAAGTTGCTTACGATAAGCTGGCGACGATGGAGCGTTCCGATTTCAGTATGCTGTCCGATACGATTATTTACGATAAGGACGGCAATAAGATCGGGATTATCAATGCCGGGCATTATGAGTATGTGGATATCAACCATATCAGCATGAATATTCAGAATGCCTACATAGCCCAGGAAGACCGGCGGTTTAAGACCCATACCGGTGTGGACTGGATAGCGACGTTCCGGGCAGCTCTTGCGCTGGTAAAGCACAGCGGGGAGATTACCCAGGGCGGTTCTACGATCACCCAGCAGGTGATTAAGAATACGTATCTGACCCAGGAACAGACCTTTACCCGTAAGGTTGTGGAAATTTTGCTGGCACCGGAAGTGGAAAAGAAGTTTTCCAAGGCGGATATTATGGAATTTTACTGTAATACCAACTTTTACGGCCATCAGTGTTACGGGGTGCAGGCGGCAAGCCGCTATTATTTCGGAAAAACCGCCGATGAATTAGAGCCGCATGAAGCTGCGGTTCTGGTGGGAATCAGCAACAGCCCGTCCGCCTATGACCCGGTTCGCCATCCCGAAACCTCGAAGGAAAAGCGAAACGATGTGCTTAAAAGCATGTATGAAGTAGGATTTTTGGACTTAAAAGAATACCAGGAGTATTCTGATGAACCGCTGACCATTGTGCAGGCGACCTCCGAGGGAACCGATGAAAGCTACCAGACGACCTATGCCATTCACTGCGCGGCGCTGGAACTGATGAAGCTGGACGGTTTTGAGTTCCAGTATATTTTTCAGGACAAGGCGGATTTGGATTCTTATTCCGAGCGCTACACGGACGCCTACAGCCTGAAAACCGACAGTATCCGCGCAGGGGGCTATCAAATTTATACTTCGCTGGACGGGAATATCCAGGCACAGCTTCAGGAAGCGATTGACCTGGGGCTTGGCTATTTTAAGGAACTTCAGGAAAACGGTAAATTTGCCCTCCAGGGAGCCGGAGCCATCGTCGATAACCAGACCAACTATGTCGTAGCCATCGTGGGCGGACGGGGAACGGAGGATCAGTTTAACCGGGCTTATTTAAGTGCGCGTCAGCCGGGAAGCTGCATTAAGCCATTGCTCGACTATACCCCTGCTTTTGATACCGGAGAATATTATCCCAGCCGTATTGTCAATGACTATAAGTGGGAGGACGGCCCGTCCAACAGCGGCGGCGGTTATCACGGCCCGGTGACGATTCGGGAGGCATTGAACCGAAGTTTAAATACTGTAGCATGGCAGGTGCTTGAAGATATCGGTGTCAGCAACGGAATCAGTTATCTGGGGGAGATGCAGTTCCACAAGCTGAGTTATGTGGATAATAATATCCCGTCGCTGAGTATCGGCGGATTTACCAACGGTGTCCGCGTGGTGGACATGGCCAAGGGCTTCAGCACATTAGCTAATTACGGTGTGTACAATGACCGCACCTGCATCGTTAGGATTGTCCACGAAAAAGGCGGGGAGATGACCAAGAACAGCAAGCCGACGACCAAACAGGTCTATCTGGAAGACTCTGCGTTTATGGTAACGGACGTTTTAAAAGGGACGATGAATTCACCTTATGGAACCGGGCGCGGTCTGGGCCTTGCAGGCGGTATGCCCTGCGCAGGAAAGACCGGAACCACTAACAGCAGCAAGGATACCTGGTTCTGCGGCTACACCCGCTATTACAGCGCAGCGATTTGGGTGGGCTATGATATTCCAAGAGCCATGCCGGGGGTCTTTGGCGCGACTTATGCCGGAAGGATCTGGAAGAAGGTTATGGATCAGATTCACACCGGGCTGGAACCCTGGGACTGGGAAGTTCCGGTGACTGTGGTAAAACGGGCAGACCCGAAGAACGGCATTGTTGACTATTTCAGCACGACAGGAGAACTGCGGGCGGCTCAGGCAGAGCACGACCAGCAGCAGAAGCAGTATCTGGAAAATATAAAATCCTCCCTTGGGGAGTTTGAACGAAAGACCATTGCCAATGCGCAGGACGGTTACTGGGTTCAGGAAACCTACCGCACGATGATTGGTCAGCTCAGCCTGCTGGATGAAAATGAAGAGCGCAGTGAATTGTTGGAGAGGATTGAAGCAAAGTACGAAACTTTCCAGACAAAGCTTTCGGAAATGAGCGATGAAATTAAAGCGTATGAAAACCGTCTGGCAGCCCAGGCGGCAGCAAGACAGCAGCAGGCGGCACAGGCAGCAGCCTTACAGCAGCAGCAGGCGGCGCAGGCGGCAGCAGCAGCGCAGGCAGCCGCGGCAGCCCAGGCAGAAGCAGCGGCGCAGGCAGCGGCTCAGGAAGCAGCAGCGCAGGCAGCCGCCGCAGTCCAGCCGGAAACACAGCCCGAAACCAAGCCGGATTATTCCGCAGGGCCGGGTGCATTCCCTAATTTATCAGGGCCATCTCCAAACGTCAGAGTAATTCCACAAGGCCCGGGAGGTGCAAACTAATGAGTGATTTAAGCGGAAATTATGGCCGTCAGCCAACGGTATTAGACAGCGGACTCCCCTATCCCAAGCCGATTGAAGAGGAGTATATAAGTGGGGAGGAGAGCAAAAAAGAAGAACTGGAATTAAAGAAAGAAAAGCTGAAGAAGGAATCCGGGTATAAGCGGGAAGAGCAGCCGAAAAAGGAGAAGAAGGAAAAAAAGAAGAAAAAGAGCAGGAATGAAAAGGATGTGGAGATGGAAAATGACGGCTACATCCGCCGTTCCTCCATCCAAAGCTGGTTTAACACCTTTATGATTATGAATATTCCGATTATCGGGTGGATTTACCTTTTGATTCTGGCACTCAAAAGAAACTCCGACCAGAGAAAAGACTTCGCCCGGGCCTACCTGGTGTATAAGCTGGTGTTCTTTTTGGTGGCACTTGGGATATTAATTGTGCTGATGTATGGTGGGATGGAAATTGTGGATCGGCTGCTGCGGTATATGAATATGCTGTAGGGACGGGAATGGTTTAAAAATGGAAAACAGGAAAAAAGCGGTCAGGGGAGTGAACTGATCGCTTTTTTTTGATAATCTGAAAGGTTAATTACCGTTTCTACATTATCTTCTATATAAGTATCCGAATGGACAATTTCTGTGTGATCATCTAAGGTCATGAATTTATACATCATAATAAAAATCCTTTTCTCTACACCTTAAACCGATAACCCACACCCCAAATCGTTTCGATATACTGCGGCTTTGCCGTATTAAATTCAATCTTCTCCCGAATCTTCTTAATATGCACCGTCACCGTAGCAATATCTCCAATCGATTCCATATCCCAGATTTTAGAAAACAATTCTTCTTTCGTAAACACATGGTTCGGATTCTGTGCCAGAAAAGTTAAAAGGTCAAATTCCTTCGTTGTAAAGTTCTTCTCCTCCCCGTTGATCCAAACCCGACGTGCTGTCTTATCGATTTTCAGTCCGCGGATCTCAATGACATCATTCACCGGCTGCCCGCTGCCAATCAATCGCTCATACCTTCCCAGGTGGGCCTTCACCCGTGCCACCAGTTCACTGGGGCTGAACGGCTTGGTAATATAATCGTCCGCACCCAGTCCCAGCCCGCGGATCTTATCGATATCTTCTTTCTTTGCCGAAACCATCAAAACCGGTGCATTCTTCACCTCGCGGATACGGCGGCAAATTTCAAACCCGTCCGTCCCCGGAAGCATTAAATCCAGGATAAACAGGTCAAAATCCTCCTTTAACGACCGCTCCAGCCCCACAGCCCCGTCATTTTCAATCTCAACCTCAAAGCCGCTTAACTCCAGATAATCCTTTTCCAGTTCGGCAATCGTTTCTTCATCTTCAATAATCAGTATTCTGCTCATTCCTGCACTACCTCCTGATATTTTCTGAGGACAAAATGAATTTCTGTGCCGATCCCTTCCTTGCTGGTCGCCCAGATTTTTCCTCCGTGGTCCTCAATAATTTTTTTTACAATAGAAAGACCTATGCCGCTTCCGCCCTTCGCCGAATTTCTTGAAGAATCTGCCCGGAAAAAGCGTTCAAAAATATTCGGAAGATCTTTGGGCGCGATACCCTTTCCATTGTCTTCAATCTCTACCTCAATAAAATCGCCCACATCTTTAATGCGGATATTGATAATGCCCTTTTTCTTATCCAGATATTTCACGGAATTGCCGATAATATTATTCACTACCCGTTTCATCTGCTCTGCGTCGGCAATCACTACAACAGAATCATCGACATAGTTAAAATACCCCAGTTCAATTCCCTTCGACTCCATCTCCAGCCCGACTTCCTCGACACAGTCCCTGAAATACTGCGAAACATTAATCTTGGAATACGTATAGGGAATCTTATTCGTATCAATCTTGGAATAGAAAGTCAGTTCATCAATCAGGCGATCCATATCATTAGCTTTATTATAGATGGTTCGGATATATTTGTCCAGCCGCTCCGGGGAAGAAGCCACACCATCCATAATCCCCTCGGCATAACCCTTGATTGCCGTAATCGGAGTTTTTAAATCATGGGCAATATTGCTGATCAACTCTTTATTTTCCCGGTCATACTGCACCTTTTCTTCCTGCGATTCCTTAAGGCGAATCCTCATCTCTTCAAAATCCTGGCAGAGTTTTCCGATCTCGTCTTCATTCTCCACTTCCAGGGTAAAATCCAGATTTCCGTCGCGGATTTTCATGGTTGCTTCCTGAAGCTTCCCTAACGGCTTTAAAATCGATCGGTAAATCCACATCGTCATAAAAACACCGGTAATCACCAAAATCGAAACGCCCGCCACAAACATTTCGATAAACATAAACTTGACTTCCGGCACAAGGCCATCCACGCGGGAGATAATAAAAACACTTCCTTGACTCTGGTCGGAAAATAAAAAATCAATCTGCTTAATCAGATGCTGGCGATCCCCGTCCAGATAAATCCCGCCCTGCATATCATCATCTAAAGCAGAATAATCCGGGAGCATCTCATAGAGCCAGGTATTATCCACCTCATTCTGATCACCTACAAAAATCAGTTCCTCGCCCTTGCGCACAACCAAAAAGGCATAATGTTTTAAGAGCAGTTCATTCACCTGTTCCAAAAATGTCACATCTTCAAATTTTTCCGGATTTGTCTGTAACTTCTCCCGAATCTTTTGCTGGCTTTCCTTGGTCAGCTGGTTAAAAATCTGCATGGAATTTCCGGAAAGCAGTTCAATCTGCTCGCTAAGACCATAAGCCTTCCGAAACGAACGGGCCTGATAATCCGACAGCCCATACACTGCAATAAAGATAAGCACCAGAGGCGCAATCGTAATGGTCAGAAATGCAGTTGCCAAACGTGTCCTTAATTTCATCCCTTCAGCCTCCTGTCTGTAAAAACAAACACCATAAGCAGCCCGGCAGCAGGCATATTACCTTAAACTAAGACAATTATAGCACAAATGCCGGGGGGAATTTCTAAAACTATTCTAAATTTTCATCTATTTAACCGAACTTACCATAACTGACAAGCAAGTTACACTACCAAATTTACACTATTCTTTTATTCTTGCGTTTTTATCTCCTCTTTTGCGGGGAAATAAAGACAAAAATAGCTTCTTTTTTTGCAAAACTGCCTTCTATTACTGGAAGTCTGTGTGGTATACTGTATAGCATAGATGAATAAAGAAAAATAAACAGGGGGAAGTACGATGAAGATGAAAAAAATAATTGCCGTTTGTTTGGCATCAGGGATGATATTAAACAGTGCAGCCTGCGTTCCGGTAAAGGAATCTCTGCCGGAAGATACGATAGAAGCTTATGAGGACGCCTATAATGCCATGGATATTCAGGCAATGTTAGACTGCCTGGATGAAAAGACCGTAAAGTCGCTGACTGCCGGTATGGATGCGGTGATGGGGCTGGCCGGGGCAGTAACCGGGGTGGATTTGGGAATCAGCGCTTCGGATTTGATTGATTTGGCACCGCTTATGCAGGCTATGATGGGAGATTCTTTTGCTGCACAGATGGGAGAAATTCCACAGGTAGATTTTCAGGTGCAGGAAACCTATATTAAAGGGGACAGGGCCACGGTATATTTTACGGAAGCAAACAGCGGTGAAAATATGTTGATCAATATGGTTAAAAATGACGGCAAATGGTATATGACGCTGAGTACCATAACGATCACAAAGGAAACGGCTGACCGCACGATTATCGCCGGGGAAGAGGAAAAGCGCGGAAGGAGTAAATTGTCCAAAGAGGAAAAGGACAGTATTTTTGAAGGGTTCCGGAAGAGCCTGGAGAAGGATAAAGACCAGGAAGATGAAGACAGCGAAGAGGAACTGGTGAACGAAGACGATGGGGAGGACGAGGAGAACGAAGAGCGCAGGGAGAAAAGAGATAAAGCCAGTGACGTTCTTTCGCAGTTGCTGGGAACAGATAAATTGAAGGATGCGCTTACGGATATTTTAGAAGATGGTGATTGAGAATAGAGATAAGTGCTGAATAAAAATATGCGTTGAATGTAAATAAGTGCTGAATAAAAAGCAGCTATGCCGCAGATAAAGCTTCTGCTGGGATAGCTGCTTTGTCATTATAAATCATCCAGATTAAGTTCTCTTGCCGTAATCATATGGGCTACTGTGATTTTGTAAATATGTTCAAAGTCGCCTTTTTCCATTGCCTCAAGAATCGCCAGGTGTTCATTATAGGTGTCAATCATCCGGCCTTCGTGCGCCAGGGAGAGTTCGGCGAGTTTTCTCATCCGATATTTAAAGGTATCAAAAAGTGCAGAAAACTGCCGGTTTTGTACATAACTGATGATTTTGGTGTGAAACTGGAAATCATATTCGCAAAAGTCTTCGATGGAGGAGGTTGTGTCTAAGATTTCTTTCAGCATGTCGGTGAGATGGCGAAGTTCTTTGAGCAGCAGCTTTACCGGAGCCGTTTCATAGGCTCTGGTAATCTGCAGGGCACAGTAACATTCCAGCGCAGAGCGTATTTGAAAGGTTTCGTCAATATCCTGCCGTGTAAGCTGGTGGAGCATAAAGCCCTTGCTTGGGATGATATCAATGTAGCCTTCCTGCGCGAGCCGATGGATTGCGTCACGAAATGGGGTTCGGGAAATCTTTAGTTCTTTGGACAGTTTGGTTTCGGAATAAATTTCATTGTAATTTAACTGGCCCTGCATAATAAGTTTTTGTAAATGCTGATAGGCTTGTTCATTCAGTGGGATCATGGCAGAGTACTCCTTAACAACATGATAATACTAGTATACATCAAGGGTTAGTGAATTGCCAATAGCTGATTAAGGATGTCGGCGTATTCTTTTTCGTACAATCTTAATCTTTCTGTAAGCCTGCGCACCAAATGCGTATAAATTGGCATAAAAAATTTATTTATGGTAATATTGCATAAAAATAATATAAGAAAACTGTATAAAATAGAGAAAGTGGCGTGAGAGATAAGTTTATTGTTATTTTATCTTGACCGGTATACCGGTATACTGTATAGTAAGGGTAGACATAAATTGTACATCTCATACTTGCAGCTGCGGATACCGGTAAAAATGAACATGGATGTACGATGGCATACGAAAGAGAAACGCAATGAAAAGGTACAAAAGAAAAAATTAAAGCTGAAAAGACAAAAACAAAGACCAAGACATAGGTAAAGGCAAAGGAAAAAGGAGAAGAAATGAAAACAGGATTTATCGGACTGGGCATTATGGGAAGGGCAATGGCAAAGAACCTTCTGCGTGCCGGTATGGATTTGCTGGTTGCGGACTTAAACAAAGAAGCGGTTGAAGATGTGGTTGCCGCAGGGGCGAAAGAGGCCGGATATGCAGAAATAGGGGAGAAGTGCAGGCGGATCATTCTTATGGTTCCCAGCGGGGAAATTACAAAATCCATCCTGTTTGGTGAGGACGGTGTGGCTTCCCGGGTAATGGTGGGAACCGTGATCTGCGATATGAGTTCCGTGATGCCGACCGAATCCCAGGAGTGTTATCGGCGGCTGAGGGAGAAAGGCGTGGGTTTTGTCGATGCCCCGGTATCCGGCGGGGAACCAGGAGCAATTGCAGGGACGCTTGCAATTATGGCAGGAGGTGACGAGGAAGATTTTCTTGCCATGAAGGAATATTTTGATATTTTAGGTTCTTCTGCCCTGCGGATTGGAGAAAGCGGAAGCGGGAGCGTCACAAAACTTGCCAACCAGATCATTGTGAATAATACGATTGCCGTGGTATCCGAGGCATTTGTCCTGGCGGTAAAGGCGGGGGCCGATCCCCAAAAGGTCTATCAGGCAATTCGCGGGGGGCTTGCAAAAAGCGCGGTATTGGACGCGAAGCTTCCCATGATTCTGGAACGCAATTTTCAGGCGGGCGGACCGATTCGGATTAACCATAAAGATATTAAAAATGTGATACATACGGCCCATGCCATCGATGTTCCTATTCCCTATACCGCCCAGCTTTTTGAGATTCTTCAGGCGTTAAAAATCCATGGACACGGGGAAGAGGATCACGGCGGAATCGTACAGTATTTTGAGGGGCTTGCGGATGTGGAAGTAAAGTGTGTACAGAGAGGAGAAAATCATGGCGATTGAGGCCAAGGTGCTGTCGTCATATCAGGAAATTGACGAGGCTTATATTGATACCTTATTAAAGGAAGAAATTCGTACAAATCATCAGAAAATTGTTGTTTTGGATGATGATCCGACGGGTGTACAGACCGTTCACGATATTTCGGTTTTTACCAACTGGGAAAAATCCAGTATACGTCAGGGATTTGACGAGGAAAACAAGCTCTTCTATATTTTAACTAATTCCCGGGGATTTACTAAAGCACAGACCATGAAGGCGCACCAGGAGATTGCCGCCGTGGTGGACGAAGCGGCAAAGGAGTGCTGCAGGGACTATATTTTTATCAGCCGCAGTGACAGTACACTGCGCGGACATTATCCGTTGGAAACGGAGCTTTTAAAATGCAGCTATGAGAAAAATACCGGAAAGTCCATTGACGGGGAGATTCTTTGTCCGTTCTTTAAGGAGGGCGGAAGATTTACGATAGACAATATTCATTATGTCAAATACGGTGATGAACTCATCCCTGCCAATGCGACCGAATTTGCAAAGGATAAAACTTTTGGCTACACTGCACGGACGATGCCGGAATATGTGGAAGAAAAAACCGGGGGTACTTATCCGGCTTCGGGGGTTATCTGCATTTCCCTGGAAGATATTCATGCGATGGCGATTGATCGGATCGAAGCACAGTTAATGGAAGTAACGCATTTTCAAAAAGTGGTGGTCAATGCGGTAGATTACGCGGATATCAAAGTGTTCTGCGTAGCTCTCTACCGAGCCATGGCAAAGGGGAAGGTCTTTTTATTCCGCACCGCTGCTGCGATGGTCAAGGTGATGGGAGGAATTTCTGATCAGCCGCTGCTTACCCGAGAGCAGATGATGATGAAAGAAACGGAAAATGGGGGAATTATCGTGATTGGCTCCCACACCGATAAGACGACAAGACAGCTGAAAAAATTAATGGAATTATCCTCGATAGAGTTTATTTCCCTGGATGCGGCGCTGGTGAAGGATGCCAGGGCATTTGCAAAGGAGGTAAAGCGCTGCCTTGCACGGGAAGAGGAATGTCTGGGCAATGGAAAAACGGTGTGCTGTTATACGACACGCAAGCTGATCACTGCCGATACCGGGGATAAGGAGGATGAACTAAGGCTGTCGCTTAAAATTTCCGATGCCGTGCAGTCGCTTGTGGGAAAGCTGAAAATTACACCGGCTTTTGTTATTGCCAAGGGGGGAATTACCTCAAGCGATATCGGAACAAAAGCGCTTGCCGTGAAAAGAGCCAATGTGCTTGGACAGATTCAGCCGGGGATTCCTGTGTGGCAGACCGGGGAGGAAAGCAGGTTCCCGATGACGCCCTATGTGATTTTTCCGGGAAATACGGGGAATGATGAAACATTAAAGCGGGCGGCGGAGATACTATTGGGGAAAGAAGGGGCAGTCGGTTAAGATGAACAAAATGGGAGAAGGGGAAAGAAATGAATAGACAAAGGAGATTTTATCAGAGGTTTTTAGCGACTTCGATGGTGATTTGTTTGCTTTGCATGGCATTAGCCTATGTGATTCGGACGGATTTTGGGAAGGTAAAAATTAAGGAAATCAGCATTGTTGACGGCAATGGAAATAAAATTGCGGCGACGATGTTCATTCCCAAAACTGCGACCAAAGAGAATCCTGCCCCTGCGGTGGCTGCCCTGCACGGCAGTTTTAATTCGCGGGAGAGCGAAAGCTATCTATGCTATGAACTGGCAAGAAGAGGGTATGTGACCGTAACCTTTGACTGTGACGGGCACGGAGATTCGGATTACTATAAGGATAATCCCATGGATGCCTTTTTCCTGGTAACGGCGGAGCCGGGGGCTGATTTTGAGTCGATTGACACTGCGCCTACGTCCGGGATGGCACCGATTATCGATTATCTATATGATTTAAGCTTTGTAGATAAAGACCAGATTGGAATTACAGGCCATTCTCTGGGGGGGAAGACGACGGTTGCCGTATATGCCTATTATAAAATCCAGGAGATCAACGGCGGAGTGAATAAGATCCGTTCCGTGTACCTTGTGGACAATCAGCAGCTTAGCATCAACGGAAGCTGGTCAAGCCATCTTTTGTATCATCCGGGCGCAGATAAAGAGGGCAGGGAGGTTATTGAACTTCCCTATGATGTAGATTTTGGCGTGAGCCTGTGCAAGGCGGATGAAAATAATGGGACAACCGAGGCCGGAGGCCCGTGGAATTTCTCAAAATCAAAGAATGCAAGAACGTTTATTAATGAACTGGATGAATTTCAGCTTAACGAAGGGGAACAGGTAGAAGTGGGCCGGTATTATCGGGGCCATGTAGACGGATCAGAGGAAGAATATCTAAGAATCTTAAACCAGCCGTCGGAAATTCATATGCTGGGACCTTACGGAATCGGGTCAAATTCGGGAGCCATTGATTTCTTTCAGACCTCACTTACTGCCCCGAATAAAATTTCGGCAGACAACCTGATTTATCCCCTGGAAATGCTGTTCAATGCCGTTGGTGCCGTGTGCTTTTTCCTGATTATTTATTCCTTCTGCCGGCTGCTTCTGACTTATGATTATTTTGCGGTGCTGCTTGTAAGGTCGGAGAACGATATCTACCGCCCGGCAGCGCCGAAAAGCCTGAAGGATAAGATGTATTATTGGGGATTTATGGTTATCGGCTCGATTATTCCCATAACGTGGATGATTCCGCTGGCGATGTGGGTCGGCGGGCACAAGGGGGAAACCTTCGCGGCAAGGAGCTTGTTCGGAACCGTGCTCTGGCCGCAGGGCAATCAGTTAGAGCAGGCGCTCTGGGTGGCAACGGCGGGAGTGTGGACGGTTTTACTGTTTACGGTCCGCTACTGGGTTTCCATCCGCAAGAGCGGTGAGGTAAAGCCCTCCGACTGGCACTTAAAGATGTCACTTGGGGAAACGGGGCGAACCCTGCTTCTTGCCTTCCTGTCGGTGGGGATGGGATATGCAATGACCTTTATTGCGTCCTATTTCTTTGGCTCCTACTTTGGCGCTTTAAACTGGGTGATCCGCTGGCCCAACAGCAGAACCGTGCTGATAGCCATCCGCTATGTGCCCATCTTCTTATTATTCTATCTGACCAATGCATTTACCCAGAATATCGGGCGTATGATTTCTACACGCAAGGAATGGAAGAATGTAGCGCTGATGTGCTTTATTAACGGACTTGGGCTTTTGCTTTTGTGGATCTACCAGTATTATACCTTCTCTGCGGTTGGAAAGGTTCCGCTAAACAGCGCCCGCGTGATGCAGACCTGGAGCTTCTTTATTGTACAGAGCGTCTGTACGGTTTTTGCAAGGAAGATGTATCTCCAGACAGGGAAGATATATCTGGGTGCGACGATTAATGCACTGGTGTTTACGATGATCAGCGTAGGGCATACGATGACGCTGAATGTGACAAACTGGTGGTTCTGATAATACCGCCATAAGACTATCCATATTGATTTGCTGACAGCAGGGGGTGCTGAAGCTTAGAATAAGCGGCAGATGTTGCACAGGGAAGGTGTGACATACTGCCGCTTATTTTTTCGATTTTTTTTGTTAAAGGAAATCGTTACTCGGAAAACTCGGAAAATTCTTCAAAAAAATGCTTGCATAATCAGGAAATCTATGCTATGATTTGAAATGCTGTGGCATGATAGCGATGAAGCGAGAGGTTGCTGCTTAAAGATTAGGCAGGTTTTCCGTGGAGCGAATGTCAAGTTAGGAAACTGGCGACAAGTCACTGTACCAATTAAACAGCTGCAGGATAAAACCGCAGTAACAAGTGTGAGTCCGCAGGACACACACGGAAACGTGTACAGTCACCGCTTGTCGTACTTCGTAAAAGTGCGAAAAGGAGGCGACTTTTTTTATGGCAAGTCAAGTTATGAGAATCACATTGAAGGCATACGATCATCAGCTGGTTGACCAGTCTGCCGGAAAAATTATCGAAACAGTAAAAAAGACGGGATCACAGGTGAGCGGACCGGTGCCGCTGCCCACAAAGAAGGAAGTAGTTACGATTCTTCGTGCAGTGCATAAGTACAAAGATTCCCGCGAGCAGTTCGAGCAGAGAACTCATAAAAGACTGATTGATATTATCACCCCGAGCCAGAAGACAGTAGATGCACTGTCCAAGTTAGAGATGCCGGCCGGTGTGTATATCGACATTAAAATGAAGAACAAATAAGACATTGTTCAAATTGTTCAACAAGAAAAAATCCAGAATGGTTTTAATATAGTGTTCCAACCAACCTGTATTAGACTGCTCTAGGATGAACGCAAATCAGCGTTCCGCTGTAGAAGCTATGCGGTGTTAAATCTGCTTTCGCAGTTTGGACATCGAGAGAACAGGAGGTAAATTGAATGAAGAAAGCGATTTTAGCGACGAAGGTCGGTATGACCCAGATCTTCTCCGATGAAGGCGTATTAACTCCCGTAACCGTTCTTCAGGCTGGTCCCTGTGTGGTAACGCAGGTAAAGACAGTAGAGAACGACGGCTACAAGGCTGTTCAGGTCGGCTTTGTAGATAAGAGAGAGAAACTGGTGAATAAGCCGGTAAAAGGCCATTTTGACAAGGCCGGTGTTTCCTACAAGAGATATATCCGGGAATTCCGCTTTGAGAATGCTGAAGAGTATTCGGTAAAGGATGAAATCAAGGCGGATGTATTCGCAGCAGGCGATAAGATTGATGCAACTGCAATCTCCAAAGGTAAAGGTTTCCAGGGCGCAATCAAGAGATTAGGCCAGTCCAGAGGACCGATGACCCATGGTTCCAAGTTCCACCGCCATCAGGGTTCCAACGGTTCGGCTACCACCCCAGGCCGCGTATTCAAGGGTAAGGGAATGCCCGGACACATGGGTAACGTACAGGTGACGATTCAGAATCTTGAGGTGGTTAAGGTAGATGCCGAGAATAACCTGATTCTGGTTAAGGGCGCTGTACCAGGGCCGAAGAAGTCTTTAGTAACCATTAAAGAAACCGTGAAAGTTTCTAAGTAAGCTTTTTATCGGAAAGGAGGATCACACAGATGGCAAACGTATCTGTTTTTAATATGGAAGGCAAAGAAGTTGGCACATTAGAACTGAACGATGCTGTATTTGGTGTAGAGGTGAATGAACATCTCGTGCATCTGGCAGTTGTTGCCCAGCTTGCAAATAAGCGTCAGGGAACGCAGAAGGCAAAGACCCGCTCCGAAGTATCCGGCGGCGGAAGAAAGCCATGGCGGCAGAAGGGAACCGGTCATGCAAGACAGGGTTCAACCAGAGCGCCGCAGTGGACAGGCGGCGGCGTAGTGTTCGCGCCTACCCCAAGAGATTACACCATCCGTCTGAACAAGAAGGAGAAGAGAGCAGCATTAAAGTCTGCACTTTCCAGCCGTGTTCAGGAGAACAAGTTCATCGTTGTTGACGAACTGAAGATGGATGAGATTAAGACCAAGAAGTTTAAAGCCGTTTTAGATAACTTAAAAGTTGGAAAGGCCCTGGTTATCTTAAACGATAATGACCAGAACGTTGTATTATCCGCAAGAAACATTGCTGATGTAAAGACTGCTTCGGTAGGAACCATGAATGTATACGATATCTTAAAGTATAACACCGTAGTGACCACCAAGGCAGCCGTTGCAACCATCGAGGAGGTGTACGCATAATGGCAGATATTAAGTACTACGACGTAATCCAGAAGCCGGTGATTACCGAAAAGAGCATGAACGCTATGGCTGATAAGAAGTATACCTTCCTGGTACACCCCGAAGCCAACAAGTGCATGATTAAAGAAGCGGTTGAAAAGATGTTTCCGGGAACCAAGGTTGCTTCGGTAAACACCATGAACTTAGAAGGCAAGACCAAGAGAAGAGGCATGACCTTCGGAAAGACCGCCAAGACCAAGAAAGCGATTGTGAAATTAACTGACGACAGTAAAGATATTGAGATTTTTGAGGGGCTGTAGGCAGGCATTGAACAATTGGTGTGAAGCCGCAGCAACAGAATAAGCCCGCTGACGTATGGGCACCTATACGATGAATAAAAACCAGTAATCGTGATAAAGAATGAAAAGGAGTAAATGTCATGGGAATTAAGAAGTATAATCCATATACACCTTCAAGAAGACACATGACCAGTTCTGATTTTGCAGAAATTACCAAGTCTACTCCAGAGAAATCTCTGGTAGTTTCCTTAAATAAGAATGCAGGTCGTAACAATCAGGGTAAGATTACCGTCAGACATCATGGAGGCGGCAGCAGAAGAAAATACAGATTGGTTGATTTTAAGAGAAATCACAAGGATGGTGTTCCGGCAGTCGTTAAGGCTATCGAGTACGATCCGAACCGTACCGCAAATATCGCTTTAATCTGCTATGCAGACGGCGAGAAGTCCTATATTCTGGCTCCGGCAGGTTTAACCGTAGGCATGAAGGTAATGAACGGCGAAACCGCAGAGGCAAAGATTGGAAACTGCCTGCCGCTGGCACAGATTCCTGTAGGTACAGAGATTCACAATATTGAGTTATATCCGGGCAAGGGCGGTCAGCTGGTTCGTTCCGCTGGCAACTCTGCTCAGTTAATGGCTAAGGAAGGCAAATATGCCACATTAAGACTTCCTTCCGGCGAAATGAGAATGGTTCCGATTATCTGCCGCGCAACCATCGGCGTAGTTGGAAACGGCGATCATGCACTGATTAACATCGGTAAGGCCGGCAGAAAACGTCACATGGGTATCAGACCTACCGTCCGCGGTTCTGTTATGAACCCCAACGACCATCCGCACGGCGGTGGTGAAGGCAAGACGGGTATCGGCCGTCCAGGTCCTAGCACACCTTGGGGCAAACCGGCACTCGGCTTAAAGACCAGAAAGAAAAACAAGCAGTCGAACAAGTTAATTGTAAGAAGACGCGACGGTAGAACATTAAAGTAATTAAGGAGGTTTGAACTTATGAGTCGTTCATTAAAAAAAGGACCATTTGCTGATGCTCATTTACTGAAAAAGATCGATGCAATGAACGCTTCCGGGAGTAAGCAGGTAATTAAGACCTGGTCCCGCCGTTCCACGATCTTCCCGCAGATGGTTGGTCATACAATCGCCGTTCATGATGGAAGAAAGCACGTTCCGGTTTATATTACCGAAGATATGGTAGGTCATAAACTGGGCGAGTTCGTTGCCACCAGAACATTCCGCGGACACGGTAAAGACGAGAAGAAATCCAGATAATCAGTCGTTTTGAAAGGAGGTTTTTATCCATGGCTAAAGGACATAGATCCCAAATTAAGAGAGAAAGAAATGCGAATAAGGACACCCGGCCAAGCGCAAAGTTATCTTACGCACGGGTTTCGGTTCAGAAAGCATGTTTCGTTTTAGATGCCATCAGAGGCAAGGACGTAAATACCGCACTTGCTATCGTAACATACAACCCAAGGTATGCATCCAGCTTAATCAAGAAGTTATTAGAGTCTGCGATTGCCAATGCAGAGAATAATAACAACATGAGCAGAGAGAACTTATTTGTTGAGGAGTGCTACGCAAATAAGGGACCGACCATGAAGAGGATTCACCCAAGAGCACAGGGACGCGCTTATCGCATCGAGAAGAGAATGAGCCATATTACCATTGTGCTGAATGAGAGATAAGGAGGAGGCAGAGCATGGGACAGAAAGTTAATCCGCACGGTTTAAGAGTCGGCATTATTAAAGACTGGGATTCCAAATGGTATGCAGAAGCTGATTTTGCTGACTGCCTGATCGAGGATCATGACATCAGAAAGTTTCTGAAAAAAAGATTATCGAATGCCGGCGTTTCCAAAATTGAAATCGAGCGTGCATCAGATAGAGTTAAGATTATAATTTACACCGCAAAGCCAGGCCAGGTTATCGGCAAGGGCGGCGCAGAGATTGAGAAGTTAAAGGTTGAAGTGCAGAAGCTGACCGCAAAGAAGGTTTTCATTGACATCAAAGAAATCAAAAGACCGGATCGCGATGCACAGCTGGTTGCTGAGTCCATTGCACAGCAGTTAGAGAACCGTGTTTCCTTCCGCCGTGCGATGAAGTCCACGATGAGCCGTTCTATGAAGGCAGGCGTTAAGGGTATCAAGACCGCAGTTGCCGGACGTCTTGGCGGCGCAGATATGGCACGTACCGAGTTCTACAGCGAGGGAACCATTCCGCTGCAGACATTAAGAGCTGATATTGACTATGGTTTCGCTGAGGCCGATACCACTTACGGCAAGGTTGGCGTTAAGGTATGGGTTTACAAGGGCGAAGTACTTCCTACTAAGGGAAATAAGGAAGGGAGCGATAAATAATGTTAATGCCTAAGAGAGTTAAGCGTCGTAAACAGTTCCGTGGAAGCATGGCTGGAAAGGCACTTAGAGGAAATAAGATTTCCAACGGTGAATATGGTTTAGTCGCTATGGAGCCATGTTGGATTAAGTCCAACCAGATTGAAGCAGCCCGTGTGGCGATGACTCGTTTTATTAAGCGTGGCGGTAAAGTTTGGATTAAGATTTTCCCGGATAAGCCGGTAACAGCAAAGCCCGCAGAAACCCGTATGGGTTCCGGTAAAGGTTCCTTAGAGTACTGGGTAGCAGTTGTTAAGCCAGGCCGTGTTATGTTTGAGATCGCTGGCGTACCAGAAGAAACAGCTCGTGAAGCGTTGCGTCTTGCTATGCACAAGTTGCCCTGCAAGTGCAAGATTGCTTCTAAAGCAGATTTAGAAGGCGGTGATAACAGTGAAAACGAATAAATATGTTGAGAATTTAAAGGCAAAATCTCCGGTGGAGTTAAATGAAGAATTAGTAGCAGCTAAGAAGGAACTGTTTAATTTAAGATTCCAGAATGCAACCAACCAGTTAGATAACACCAGCAGAATCAAAGAGGTTCGCAAGAACATTGCCCGGATTCAGACTGTTATCGCTGAGAAAACGAAGCTGGCTTAAATTGGGAAAGGAGAACATTTACCGTGGAAAGAAATTTAAGAAAAGTGCGTACCGGTAAAGTTGTTAGCGACAAGATGGATAAAACCATTGTCGTTGCTATCGAAGACCATGTAAAGCATCCCTTGATTGGTAAAATCGTAAAGAAAACCTATAAATTAAAGGCCCATGACGAGAAGAATGAATGTGGCATTGGCGATACCGTTAAAGTAATGGAAACCAGACCTCTTTCCAAAGATAAGAGATGGAGATTGGTTGAGATTATCGAGAAAGCCAGATAATTAATTCAGGAAGGAGTATCAGGTATGATCCAGCAGGAAACCAGATTAAAGGTTGCCGACAATACCGGTGCAAAGGAACTCCTGTGCATCCGTGTTATGGGCGGTTCAACCAGAAGATATGCCAATATCGGCGACATCATCGTTGCTTCCGTTAAAGATGCAACACCAGGCGGCGTTGTAAAGAAGGGCGATGTAGTAAAAGCGGTTGTCGTTCGTACCGTAAAAGGTGCCCACAGAAAAGATGGTTCTTATATCCGCTTTGATGAGAACGCAGCCGTTATCATCAAGGACGATAAGACCCCAAGAGGAACTCGTATCTTTGGGCCGGTAGCAAGAGAGCTGAGAGAGAAGCAGTTTATGAAGATTGTTTCCCTGGCTCCAGAAGTATTATAAGGGGGTATCCACTGTGCATAAGATCAAAAAAGACGATTTAGTAAAAGTAATCGCAGGAAAAGATAAAGATAAGCAGGGAAAAGTCCTTCATGTAGATTCTAAGACCGGGAAGATTTTAGTGGAAGGCTGCAATATGGTGACGAAGCACGCGAAACCAAGCGCAGGCAATCCTCAGGGCGGAATTATCTCGAAGGAAGCTCCGATTGACATTTCTAATGTAATGCTGGTCGTTGACGGAAAAGCAACCCGCGTGGGCTTTGAAGTAAAGGACGGCAAGAAGGTCCGCGTTGCCAAGGCAACCGGCAAGGTAATTGACTAATTGCAGAGAGGAGGAACGTTAAATTGGCTAGATTAAAAGAAACCTATCAGAACGAAATCGTCAGCGCAATGATGAAGAAGTTCGGATATAAGAATATTATGGAAGTGCCGAAGCTTGATAAAATTGTAATCAACATGGGCGTTGGTGAAGCAAAGGAAAATGCCAAGGTTCTGGATTCTGCGGTAAGAGATTTGGAAATTATCTCCGGTCAGAAGGCAGTAACGACCAAGGCAAAGAAGTCTGTAGCAAACTTTAAGATTCGTGAAGGCATGGCTATCGGCTGCAAGGTAACCCTTCGCGGCGAGAGAATGTACGAGTTTGCGGATCGTTTAATCAACCTGGCTCTGCCCCGTGTACGTGACTTCCGCGGTGTAAACCCGAACGCATTTGACGGAAGAGGAAACTACGCACTTGGTATTAAAGAGCAGCTGATCTTCCCGGAAATCGAGTACGATAAGATCGATAAGGTAAGAGGTATGGATGTTGTATTCGTAACTACCGCAAAGACCGATGAAGAAGCCCGTGAACTTTTGACATTATTTAATATGCCATTTGCTAAATAATTAGGAGGATTGATTCCATGGCTAAGACTTCAATGAAGATTAAGCAGCAGCGTCCTGCTAAGTTCTCTACCAGACAGTATAACCGTTGCAGAATCTGCGGTCGTCCGCACGCTTATTTAAGAAAGTATGGCGTATGCCGTATCTGCTTCCGTGAACTGGCATATAAGGGTCAGATTCCGGGAGTGAAGAAGGCAAGCTGGTGACCGGAAGCACTTAACGAGGTCTTTTCGAGTTTAGTGCGAGGTCGTTCGCGAACCTTAGTGAAGCCGAGCCGCAGGCGAAAGCTGAACTTAGTTGAGCGAACATGTTGCGGGGCCGATAACTTAAAGAGTGCAGCCCCAGTCAGAAATAGAGTTTTGTAGAGAACAAAGAAAAGGAGGACACACCCACTATGACTATGAGTGATCCGATTGCAGATATGCTTACAAGAATCCGTAATGCCAATACTGCAAAGCATGATACAGTAGACGTACCTTCTTCCAAGATGAAGCTGGCGATTGCCGACATCCTGGTTAAGGAAGGTTATATTAAGAAATATGATATCGTAGAGGACGGCGGATTTAATATTATCCGCATCACTCTGAAATACGGTAAAGATAAAAACGAGAAGATTATCTCCGGCATTAAGAGAATCTCTAAGCCCGGCCTGCGTGTATATGCAAACAAGGAAGAACTGCCGAAGGTATTGGGCGGCCTGGGCGTTGCCATCATCTCTACCAACCAGGGCGTAATTACCGATAAGCAGGCACGTCAGTTAGGTGTCGGCGGCGAAGTACTGGCTTTTGTTTGGTAGGCATTGAGTGAACCTACCCGTATATTTAAAAAACTGAAAACAGAAAACCCGCACACGGGTTTTCCGAAAATTTAAGTAGGAGGAAATAGGCATGTCACGTATTGGAAAGATGCCAGTTGCAGTTCCGGCCGGAGTTACGGTTACGATTGCAGAGAATAATAAAGTGACGGTAAAAGGCCCGAAGGGAACTTTGGAAAGAGAACTTCCGACAGAGATGACCATTGAGCAGAAGGACGGTCATATTATCGTTACCAGACCAAATGATTTAAAGAGAATGAAATCTTTACACGGCCTGACCAGAACCCTGATCCACAACATGGTTATCGGCGTTACCGATGGCTTCCAGAAGGTGTTAGAGGTAAACGGTGTTGGTTATCGTGCGGCAAAGCAGGGTAAGACCCTGACCCTGAACCTGGGTTACTCTCACCAGGTTGATATGGTTGATCCGGAAGGAATTGAAACCGTATTAGAGGGGCAGAACAAGATTATCGTAAAGGGTATCAGCAAGGAAAAAGTAGGCCAGTATGCTGCGGAAATCAGAGATAAAAGACGTCCTGAGCCATATAAGGGCAAGGGTATCAAGTATGCTGATGAAGTTATCCGCCGCAAGGTTGGTAAGACCGGTAAGAAATAATTAAGGAGAGTGTAAAGATGATTAGCAAACAGTCAAGAAGCGAAGTTCGTGTTAAAAAGCACACAAGACAGCGCAATCGTTTTGCAGGTACTGCACAAAGACCGCGTCTGGCAGTGTTTAGAAGCAATAATCATATGTATGCTCAAATTATTGACGATTCCGTTGGACATACTTTAGTGGCTGCATCTACAGTAGAGAAAGCCGTAAGCGGCGAGTTGGAGAAAACCAACGATGTGGCAGCAGCAGCACATGTGGGCACGGTAATTGCCAAGAGAGCATTAGAAAAGGGAATTGAGGAAGTGGTATTCGACAGAGGCGGCTTCCTTTACCATGGAAAAGTTCAGGCGTTAGCAGATGCAGCCCGTGAGGCTGGTCTGAAATTCTAAAAGAGAGGAGAACAAGCATGAAGCGTACAATTATTGATGCCAGTCAGTTAGAACTTACTGACAGAGTTGTGGCAATCAAAAGAGTCAGCAAGACCGTAAAAGGTGGACGTACCATGAGATTTTCCGCTCTGGTAGTAGTTGGTGACGGCAATGGTCACGTTGGCGCAGGTTTAGGTAAGGCAGGCGAGGTTCCTGAGGCAATTCGTAAAGGAAAAGAGGCAGCGACCAAGAACCTGGTAACGATTCCTATGGATGACAACAACAGTATTCCTCATGATTTCTTCGGAAAGTTCGGCAGCGCTAACGTTCTGCTGAAGAGAGCACCGGAAGGTACCGGTATCATCGCCGGCGGCCCGGTTCGTGCCGTAGTTGAACTTGCTGGAATTAAAAATATCCGTACAAAGTCCTTAGGTTCCAATAATAAGACGAATGTAGTATTGGCTACGATTCAGGGCCTTACTTCCTTAAAGACCCCGGATGAAGTTGCAAGACTGCGCGGTAAAGCGGTAGAAGAAATCTTAAACTAATAGGAGGATGAAACAATGGCAGAAAAGTTAAAAATTACATTAGTAAAATCCCCTATCGGAGCGATTCCAAAGCAGAGAGCAACTGTAGAGGCATTGGGATTAAGAAAGCTTCACAAGACCGTTGAATTACCGGACAACGGAGCGGTTCGTGGGATGATTCAGAATGTTCGTCATTTAGTAAAAGTGGAAGAAATCTAAGGATAGGAGGTGCAGATATGGAATTATCGAATTTAAGACCGGCAGAAGGTTCTAAGCACAGCGCAAACTTCCGCAGAGGCCGTGGTCATGCTTCTGGAAACGGAAAGACGGCTGGCAAGGGACATAAAGGCCAGAAGGCTCGTTCCGGCGCACCAAGAGTAGGCTTTGAAGGCGGACAGATGCCGTTATACCGCCGTCTGCCGAAGAGAGGCTTTACCAATCGCAATTCCAAAACCATTGTCGGTGTTAATGTCAGCGTACTGGAAAGATTTGATAATGATTCCGTAGTAACGGTGGAAACCCTTCTGGAAAATGGAATCATTAAAAACGTCTATGATGGTGTTAAGATTTTGGGTAATGGAGAATTAACCAAGAAGCTGACAGTTAAGGTTCATGCCTTCAGCGAGGGCGCAAAGACTAAGATTGAGGCTTTAGGTGGAACCTGCGAGGTGATCTAATATGTTTCAAACGATTCGTAACGCATTTAAGGTAAAGGAAATCCGCAAGGGTATCCTTTACACTTTCATGATGTTAGTCGTGATTCGGTTTGGTTCCCAGCTTCCTACGCCCGGTGTAGACCCGACCTATTTAAAGCGGTTCTTTGACCAGGCGGGGGACGCCCTGGGATTCCTAAACGCGGTTACCGGAAGTTCTTTCGAGAATATGTCGGTATTGGCGCTGAGCATTACGCCGTATATCACGTCTTCCATTATTATGCAGTTATTGACGATTGCAATTCCTAAGCTGGAAGAGATGCAGAAAGACGGAGAGGACGGAAGACGGAAGATTTTAGAGTACACCCGTTATGTTACCGTAGCCCTGGCCCTTTTGCAGTCCTCGGCGATGGCTATTGGTTTTGGCCGCCAGGGATTCTTAATTGATTATAATGCCTGGAGCATTATCGTGGCAATTTGTTCGATGACCGCAGGAAGCGCATTTCTTATGTGGTGCGGTGAGCAGATCACCGAGCACGGCGTAGGAAATGGAATTTCCATCGTTCTTCTGTTTAACATCATTTCCAGCGTTCCGAATGACGGTGTTACCTTGTTTACCCGCTTTATCCGCGGGAAGAAGGTTCCGGTGGCTGCTGTTTCTGTGATTATCATTGCAGCAATCATCTTTGCGATGGTTGTCTATGTAATTATCTTAAATGATGCAGAGCGGAGAATCCCGGTACAGTATTCAAAGAAGATGCAGGGGCGAAAGATGGTTGGCGGACAGTCTTCGCATATTCCGTTAAAGGTAAATACCTCCGGTGTTATGCCTGTTATTTTTGCCTCTTCCATTATGTCCTTCCCTGTAATCATCGGACAGTTTCTTAATGTTGACTACAGTACCATCGGCGGAAAGATTTTAATGGTGCTCAGTTCTTCCAACTGGCTTGTACCGGAACGACCGGTGTATTCCATTGGTTTGGTAATCTATATTGTGCTGTTGATTTTATTCGCCTATTTTTATACTTCGATTACCTTTAATCCGTTGGAGATTGCCAATAATATGAAGAAGCAGGGCGGTTTTATACCGGGTATCCGTCCGGGTAAGCCTACTTCCGATTATCTGAATAAAATTTTGAACTACATTGTATTTATTGGTGCAGTTGGTCTGACCGTCGTAGCGATTCTGCCGATTGCTTTTTCCGGAATGTTCAGTATCACAAGAATTTCTTTTTCCGGTACTTCGCTGATTATTATTGTCAGTGTAATTCTGGAAACCATTAAATCCATTGAGTCCAAGATGCTTGTACGAAATTACAGAGGATTTTTAAACGATTAGTCTGTAATTGGGCTGAGCAGAAAGCACTCTCTATAAGGAGAGTGCTTTTAGAGTATAAAGGAGTATAAAGGAGGAAGAAGAAATGAAGCTTATCATGTTAGGCGCACCAGGTGCAGGCAAGGGTACACAGGCAAAAAAGATTGCCGAGAAGTATCAGATTCCCCATATTTCCACGGGCGATATTTTCCGGGCAAATATTAAGGCCGGAACAGAACTGGGAATGAAAGCCAAATCCTTTATGGATCAGGGGCAGCTTGTTCCGGACGAAGTAACCATCGGTATGCTGTTAGACCGTATTTCCCAGGACGACAGCAAGAACGGCTATGTGCTGGACGGCTTTCCAAGGACGATTCCTCAGGCAGAGAGCCTGACGGCTGCATTAAAGGAGAGAGGCGAAAAGATCGATTACGCGGTAAATGTGGATGTTCCGGATGATAACATTATTAACCGGATGTCCGGAAGAAGAGCCTGCGTGGGCTGCGGCGCTACGTACCATGTTGTGTACAATGCACCAAAGAGCGAGGATATCTGTGATACCTGCGGCGAGAAGCTGATTCTTCGGGATGACGATAAGCCGGAAACCGTAAAGAACCGTCTTTTGGTTTACCATGACCAGACCCAGCCTCTGATTGACTATTATAAAAAAGAAGGCGTTCTGGTTGAAGTAGACGGAACCCAGAATTTGGAAAAAGTATTCCAGGATATTGTGGCAGTTTTAGGAGCATAGGCTTATGGTATCCATTAAATCGGAAAGAGAAATTGCATTAATGCGGGAGGCGGGCAAGATACTTGCCCGCGTCCACGGAGCACTGAAAGAAGCAATAAAGCCCGGGATATCCACTTACGATGTGGATCGTCTGGGAGAAAAGCTTATCCGCAGTTACGGGTGTATTCCTTCCTTTAAAAATTATAACGGTTATCCGGCGGCCATCTGCGTGTCGGTCAATGATGAGGTGGTGCACGGGATTCCCAACCGCAGGCATATTCTTCAGGACGGCGATATCGTCAGCCTGGATGCCGGCCTGATTTATAAAGGCTATCACTCGGATGCCGCCCGAACCCATGCGGTAGGTGAAGTTTCTAAAGAAGCAAAAAAATTAATGGAAGTGACAAGACAAAGTTTTTTTGAAGGGATTAAGTTTGCAAAAGCTGGCAATCATCTTAATGACATCTCTTCCGCAATACAGGCTTATGCAGAGCGTTTTGGCTACGGCGTAGTCCGGGATCTGGTCGGACACGGGATTGGCTCCCATCTCCATGAAGATCCGGAAATACCCAATTATAAGCAGAAGCGAAGGGGAATTTTGCTTCGGCCCGGGATGACGCTGGCAATCGAGCCTATGATTAATGAAGGGCGCTGTGATGTTGTCTGGCTGGACGATGATTGGACGGTTGTAACCGAGGACGGCTCTCTTTCTGCCCATTATGAAAACACTATTTTAATCACGCAAGGAGAACCGGAGATACTGTCCGTGTGGGATGAAACGGGAAAGGACGGACAGCCATGGTAAATGTTGAGCCGGGACAGCTTGCCAGAAGCCTGGCAGGCCGGGATAAAGGCCGTCTTTATATCATATTGGAGGCCGGGGGCGAATATGTTAGTCTGGCGGACGGAAAATACAGAACCGCCGACAGGCCCAAGAGGAAAAAGAAAAAACATGTGCAGCTGCAGAATTTTGGGAATCCGAAACTGAAAGAAAGGCTTTCCCGAAACGAAACGTTAAGGGATGAAGAAATCCGAAAAATCCTGAAGGAAGCAGACACCGTATTGCGGTAAGGAGGAAGAAGAAGGAATGTCGAAGGCAGATGTAATTGAAATTGAAGGAACGGTAGTGGAAAAACTGCCGAATGCAATGTTTCAGGTAGAGTTGGAAAATGGTCATCAGGTACTGGCCCACATCAGCGGAAAACTCCGCATGAACTATATCCGTATCCTGCCGGGAGATAAGGTAACATTAGAAATGTCCCCCTATGACTTATCCAAGGGCAGAATTATCTGGAGAGATAAATAAACAGTAAACCTGGCCGAAAAAAATGCTTGCATTTTCTGAAAGTTTCTGGTAAAATGTTATAGCAACTTTGTTGGTCAGTAGAAAGGAGAATTACTGTGAAGGTTAGAAGTTCTGTAAAGCCGATTTGCGAAAAATGCAAAATCATAAAGAGAAAAGGCAGTATCAGAGTAATTTGCGAAAATCCGAAGCATAAACAAAGACAAGGTTAAAAAATTTTAGGAGGAGTATAACGATGGCTCGTATTGCAGGCGTTGATTTGCCGAGAGAAAAACGTGTCGAGATCGGATTAACTTACATCTACGGAATCGGTAGATCAAGTTCCAACCGTATTCTCAAGGAAGCTGGTGTAAATCCCGATACCCGCGTTAAGGATTTAACCGATGATGAAGTAAGAAAGCTGGCAGCTGTAATTGCTGATACCCAGATGGTTGAAGGTGATTTGCGCAGAGAGATCGCGTTAAATATCAAGAGATTACAGGAAATCGGCTGCTACCGCGGTATCCGTCACAGAAAGAGTCTGCCCGTTCGCGGTCAGAAAACCAAGACGAATGCAAGAACCCGCAAAGGCCCGAGAAAGACCGTTGCCAATAAGAAGAAATAAGCATTGACAAAAGAAGTAAAGCGTAAGTAAGGTAACTAAGAACACGAATCGGATTTATATGTTTTAAAAACAGGAAAAACGATTCAGAAAAATGAGAAAGTAGGTTAGTTTAAAATGGCTAAGAAAGTGTCCACTGCTAAGAAAGTGACAAAAAAGCGTGTAAAGAAAAACGTTGAACGCGGACAAGCACATATCCAGTCATCTTTTAATAATACCATTGTAACATTGACGGATGCACAGGGTAATGCATTATCTTGGGCAAGTGCTGGTGGTCTGGGATTTAGAGGTTCAAGAAAATCTACTCCATATGCGGCTCAGATGGCGGCAGAAACTGCAACAAAGGCAGCTCTTATCCATGGATTGAAATCCGTAGACGTTATGGTAAAGGGTCCAGGTTCAGGACGTGAGGCAGCAATCCGTGCATTGCAGGCCTGTGGTCTGGAGGTAACCAGCATCAAGGACGTAACCCCGGTTCCCCATAACGGATGCCGTCCACCAAAGCGCAGAAGAGTCTAGTCGAATCAGGAGGTAAGAGAAAGTGGCAGTTGATAGAGTTCCTGTTCTTAAAAGATGTAGATCCTTAGGTCTGGACCCCATCTATTTAGGAATTGATAAAAAGTCCAACAGAGAGTTAAAGAGAGCAAACAGGAAGGTAAGCGAGTACGGCTTACAGCTAAGAGAAAAGCAGAAAGCAAAATTCATCTACGGCGTATTAGAGAAGCCTTTCCGCAACTACTATGCAAAGGCAGAGAAGATGGAAGGTATGGCTGGTCCAAACCTGATGATCTTACTGGAAACCAGACTGGATAACGTGGTTTACCGTTTGGGTTTTGCCCGCACCAGAAAAGAGGCAAGACAGATCGTTGACCACAAGCATATTTTGGTGAACGGCAAGCGTGTCAATATTCCTTCTTATTTAGTTAAGGCTGGCGATGTGATCGAAGTTCGCGAGAAGAGCAAGTCCGCACAGCGCTATAAGGATATCCTGGAAGTAACCGGCGGCCGCATGGTTCCGGCTTGGTTAGAGGCAGAGCAGGAGAATTTAAGAGGAGTAGTAAAGGAGATGCCGACCAGGGACGAGATTGACGTTCCGGTAAATGAGATGCTTATCGTCGAGTTGTACTCCAAATAATTAAGCTTTGATGATTCACCCTAAAAGGAGGGGCTATTCGTGTTCGATTTTGAAAAACCAAACATTGAAATTGCAGAAATTTCAGAAGATAAGAAGTACGGAAAGTTTGTAGTTGAACCCTTGGAAAGAGGCTATGGCACCACCTTGGGTAATTCCCTCAGGAGAATAATGCTTTCTTCCTTACCGGGTGCAGCAGTCAGCCAGGTGAAAATCGACGGCGTTCTGCATGAGTTCAGTTCCATTCCCGGCGTAAAAGAGGATGTAACAGAAATCATTATGAACATCAAAAGCTTATCCATAAAAAACAGCAGCGATACCAGTGAACCAAAGATTGCCTATATTGAATTTGAAGGGGACGGTGTGATCACCGGTGCAGATATCCAGGCAGATGCCGATATCGAGATTATGAATCCCGACCAGACTATCGCTACCGTAAGCGGCGGAGCGGACAGCAAGTTCTATATGGAGCTGACCATCACCAAGGGCAGGGGCTATGTGAGCGCGGACAAGAATAAGAGTGAGGAGCTTCCGATTGGCGTGATTGCCGTGGACTCCATCTACACTCCGGTTGAGCGCGTAAACATGATTGTTGAGAATACCCGTGTGGGCCAGGTTACCGATTACGATAAGCTGACGCTGGATGTATTCACCAATGGTACCTTAGCGCCCGACGAGGCCGTCAGCCTGGCAGCCAAGGTATTAAGCGAGCATTTGAACCTGTTCATCGATCTTTCGGAGAACGCCAAGACCGCAGAGGTTATGGTGGAGAAGGAAGATAACGAGAAGGAAAAGGTTCTGGAGATGAATATCGACGAACTGGAACTTTCCGTTCGTTCGTATAACTGCTTAAAGAGGGCCGGCATTAATACTGTGGAAGAACTTTGCAACAGAACTTCCGAGGATATGATGAAGGTACGAAACTTAGGCCGCAAGTCTTTGGAAGAGGTATTAAACAAGCTGAAAGAACTGGGTCTGCAGTTAAATCCCAGTGACGAATAATCCTTTGCCTGATTACGGTGCTTAAACGTTCGTGAAAGCAGGGGATACAAAGCAGGAAAAGTTAGTAATCTGCCCGGCCAGTAAGCCCGATGATGCGTGGACGGGTAGTTCGGCTGTTTGGAAGACGGTGCCGGTAAGACCAAAGGGCGCGGCACCCTCTCCATGTTATCATCAACGATGTAAGGCAGGCGGTTTTACCGTATAAGACAAATGCCTGAAACAGGAAATGGAGGAATAAATTATGGCTGGATATAGAAAATTAGGAAGAACTTCTTCCCAGAGAAAAGCATTAATCAGAAGCCAGGTAACGGCTTTACTTTATCATGGAAAGATCAGAACCACAGAAACCAGAGCAAAGGAAATCCGCAAGGTTGCTGAGGGTTTAATTGCCATGGCAGTAAGAGAAAAAGACAACTATGAAACCGTAAAAGTAACCGCAAAGGTTCCGCGCAGGGACAAGGACGGCAAGAGAGTCAAGGAAGTCGTAGACGGCAAGAAAGTAACCGTTTTTGACGAAGTAGAGAAGGAAATCAAGAAGGATAACGCTTCCCGCCTTCATGCCCGCCGCCAGATGTTAAAGGTGCTTTACGGCGTTACCGAGGTTCCGGCAGCAGCGGCTGGAAAGAAGAAAAATACAAAGGAAGTAGATCTTGTGGCAAAGCTGTTCGACGAGATTGCACCGAAGTATGTTTCCCGCAACGGCGGCTATACCAGAATCGTAAAAATTGGGCCGCGTAAGGGCGATGCAGCGATGGAAGTATTGCTGGAACTGGTATAAAGAAACAGAGTTTTATATTCGGTTTAGGGAAGAACGATTGCCTTTACCGGATAAGAATATTGCAGAAAAAACTGTCTTGCTTAACGAGTGGATAAGCAGGGCAGTTTTTTATTGGAAATGAATAACAGATGCATCACGGCAAATTTAATAACTCCTTTTGTTCTCTGTAAGGAAATGACAGAATATTGTAAGTTGACGATCGGGCGGTTGGTTGACTATAATATAGCTAAATAAAGCAATACCAAGAATCGTAAATTGTGCAGACTTGACAAAAACATAATCAGGAGAGCACTCTGGCATAACATGGAGGGAAGATGATGAAAAGGGTAAGAAAAATCCTGAGTGGGCTGTTGACGCTTTGTCTTTTAATGACATTTAGCGGTGCAGCAACCGTGTATGGAGCATCTACGATTAGTTCCGTAAATTTACGTGTGGGGATGAATGATATTGAGGTGGGAGATACCCTGCCGGATATTGTTATCGGTGATAAGGACAGTTCCGATGCTGCTTTCGTATATTCGACCAGCAGTTATTACGGGATTGAAAAGGCGGAGTGGGTCACATCGAAGAACAAGGAATTAAAGGTCGGCGACAAGCCGAGGATGAAGGTGTGGCTGGAAGCTTCGGACTATGAGGAGCGCAGGTTTAAGGGCGGCTATTACTCCAGCAATGTTAAAATTAGCGGAGGAACCTTTATTTCTGCTTCCATCAGCAATCGAAAGCTGATTGTCACCCTGGAGTTAAGCCCGATTAAGGGGCAGTTTGAGGCACCGGACGAGGTCTTCTGGAACAGCGGCGGCTACGGAAGGGCAAGATGGCGGCTTTCCGGCGCAGATGATTCCTATAGGTATGAGGTAGCGCTTTACCGCGGAAATTCGCAGGTTCATAAGGCGGAAACGACGGGAACCAGCTATAATTTTTATCCCTATATGACCAAGGCAGGGAGCTATAGCTTCCGGGTTCGTGTGATTCCCAAGAATGCCGATGAAGAGAAGTACGGGAAGAGAAGCGAATGGGTAAGTTCGGATGAAATTTATCTGGCGCAGGAAGATGTGTCCGATGGAAATATGCAGAATCCAGACACTACCCCGTCCGGCGGTATGCTGAACGTGGGCTGGAATAAAAGCGGGAATTTATGGTTTTTCCGCTATCCGGACGGAACCTGTCCCAAGGATGAGTGGCTGGCCTGGGAGGGAAAGTGGTACTTATTCGATGCGAACGGATGGATGCTGACCGGCTGGCAGGTGCGCAACGGCCAGTCCTATTACCTGGATGAAAGCGGTGCGATGCTGACCGGCTGGGTGAGATCCGGGAATGCCTATTACTATCTGAATCCTACGCCGGATGCCTTTGAAGGTATGCTGGTGAAGAAAAACTGGGTAATTGCCGACGGAAATATTTATTATATGAATGAGGACGGTGCACGGGTGGAAGGATGGTATCCGGTGGACGGAAACTGGTTTTATTTCTACCCGGGAACGGGAATTCGGGCAGCGAATACCTGGGTAGACGGATTTTACCTGGATGCAGAAGGAATCTGGCGCAAGTAAAGGCTTTGGTTGATGAATTTGCCGCTGTTTCTATGCTGCAGCAGCAAAGTTTCCTTTGAATGAATGGAGGATGCAGATGAAGTTTGGATGGAAAAAGGCCCTGGTGGGGATAACGGCAGGGCTTGCGGTGTTGGGAACCGTATTTACCGCTTATGGGGCGACGAAAGTGAGCAACTTAAGCATTACCGTGGAGAACAGCGCGGAGGACGGTATTTTAACGGAGCCGAAGATTTCGGTTTCTCCTTCAAGCTGTGAACTGTCGCAGGTTCATTGGAGTAAGGATGTCGAGGACTGGAAGCCGGGGAAAGCGGTTTTTGGGACGCTGACCATTACCGCAGCAAGCGACCGCGAATTTGAGAGCAGCTATTCCGGCAGCAAGTGCAGTGTGAGCGGTGCAGATTTTCGGGGCGCTGATGCCGATAAGGAGAATCCTGAGGTTCTGGAAGTAAAGATCCGCTATACGCCCAAGGTTAAGCTGGGTGTGACGGAGGAAGCCGGCTGGGGCGACGCAAAAAAGACCAGGGCAAGCTGGAAAAAGGTTCCCTATGCGACACAGTACGAGATTCGTATTTATCAGGACGATACCTGGATTAAGACCTTGGAAACGACGGCAACCAGTATTGATCTTGCCCCGTACATTAAGTCGGAGGGCGATTATTACTATGCTGTCCGGGCGAAGGGAAAAACTACTGAAGAAAGAAAATACCTGCTGACCGGGGAATATGTGAATTCCGAAGATACGCTGACGATGGACAGCGATGAACTGGGAGATATCGGCGGTTCCTGGCAGAATGACCAGAAAGGGCGAAAGTACCGTCTGGCAGCCGGAGGCTCACCTTCCTCCCAGTGGCAGATGATTCTGGGTGAGTGGTATTACTTTGATGAAAACGGCTATGTTGTGACTGGCTGGTTTGAGGATAAGGACAAGGGCTTCTGGTATTATATGGATGACCAGGGAAAGATGACGATGGGCTGGAAGGAAGTTCAGGGCTTATGGTATTATTTTAATACGGACGGTCAGATGCAGACCGGATGGATTCAGTCCAACCCTGGCGAGTGGTATTACATGAATCCGGACGGAAGCATGGCTGTCGATACCGTGATTGAAGGCTACAGTCTGGGAAAAGACGGACGGCTGATCGGGAATCGCTGAGGAGAATACGGGCGGCTTAGAAAACACCCTTGTGGATACCAGAGCAGTTTTAAAACATTGAACTGAGTAAATGATGGGAAGTGTCAGAGATGGGCGCTTCCTTTTTTATGTCCTTTTCCTTGACGAACAGAGGATAATCTACTACAATGGAAAACGTGTAACAGGAGTCGTGAAAAGAGCCATGAAAACATGGAACAGGCGATTAGATGAAAGGCGTCAGTGAGGAGCATTATGGGAATTATACGGGCAAGCAGGCTGATTTTTGAATATATCCGGCGGGATGAAGAAGACAGGGTGGAAGAGGTAAACCGGGCGATTGACCAGGTGGATGTGGATATTAAGAAGGGGGACTTTGTGGCTGTTCTGGGACATAACGGTTCGGGAAAGTCTACATTTGCCAAGCATATTAATGGGATATTACTGCCCACGGAAGGGACGGTCTGGATTTCGGATATGGATACGAAGGAGGATAAGTATATCTGGGATGTGCGCAAGACGGCAGGAATGGTGTTCCAGAACCCGGATAACCAGATTATCGGAAATATTGTGGAGGAAGATGTGGGCTTTGGTCCGGAAAACCTGGGTGTGCCTACCGAGGAAATCTGGCGTCGGGTGGATGAGAGCCTGGAGGCCGTGGGGATGAGTGCTTACCGGATGAAATCCCCGAATAAGCTCTCCGGAGGACAAAAGCAGAGGGTGGCGATAGCCGGGGTGATGGCGATGAAGCCGCAGTGTATTGTCCTGGATGAGCCAACGGCAATGCTGGACCCCAACGGGCGAAAGGAAGTGGTTCGGACAGTGCGGGAACTTAATCGGAAGGAGGGAATTACTGTTCTTTTGATTACGCACTATATGGAGGAAGTGGTGGATGCCGATCGGGTGATTGTGATGGACGGCGGAAAAATCGTTATGGACGGAACACCGCGGGAGATCTTTTCTCAGGTGGAACAGTTAAAAGCTTACCGTCTGGATGTGCCGCAGGTGACTGAACTGGCCTATGAACTGAAAAAGGCCGGTATGCCTCTTCCGGACGGGATTTTGACCAGAGAAGAACTTTTAGAACATCTGCTTCCATTGCTGAGAGAAACGGGAGGAAAAGCGAGTGATTAAAGTTGAACATCTTAACCATATTTACGGCCAGGGCACGGCGTTTGAACAGTATGCATTAAAGGACGTAAATTTTACTATAGAAGACGGGGAATTTATCGGGCTGATCGGACACACCGGATCGGGCAAGTCCACCTTGATTCAGCACTTAAACGGCTTATTAAAGGCAAGCAGCGGGACGATTTCCTATAACGGGGAGAATATCGATAGGGAAGGCTGTGACAAGAAGGTTCTGCGAAGCAAGGTCGGTCTGGTTTTTCAGTATCCGGAGCACCAGTTGTTTGAGATTGACGTATTTACGGATGTATGCTTTGGGCCGAAGAATCTGGGGCTTTCCAGGGAAGAAGTCGAAACCCGGGCAAAGGAGGCATTAGAGCAGGTGGGTTTGGACGAGCATTTTTATCGCCAGTCCCCTTTTGAACTGTCGGGAGGACAGAAGCGCCGGGTTGCTATCGCCGGGGTTCTGGCGATGAAGCCGGAAGTGCTGATTTTGGATGAACCTACCGCCGGATTAGACCCCAGGGGCAGGGATGAGATTTTAGACGAGATTTCTCTTCTCCATAAGCAGAATAAGATGACCATTATCCTGGTTTCCCACAGTATGGAGGATATGGCAAAGTATGCCGACCGCCTTCTGGTGATGAACCACGGCGAACTGGCCTTTGACGGAAAGCCCAGGGAGGTTTTCCTTCATTATAAAGAACTGGAAAAGATGGGGCTTGCAGCGCCGCAGATTACCTATATTGTTCAGGAACTGCGGGAAGGCGGTGCCGCGATCAGCGCTGATTTGACCACGGTTAAAGAGGCGAGGGATGCGATTTTAAAGGCGTGGGATGGGAGAAGATAAATATGCTGAGAGAAATTACATTGGGGCAGTACTATCCGGTGGATTCGGTGATTCACCGTCTTGACCCCAGGACGAAATTATTTGGAACCCTGGTATTTATTCTTTCTTTGTTTTTTTCCAATAATATCTGGGGTTATCTTCTGGCAACGGTTGTGCTGGCATCGGTTATCCGGATGACGAAGGTTCCGTTTTCCTTTATGGTGAGGGGACTTAAGGCGATTTTATTTCTTCTTCTTATCAGTGTCAGCTTTAATTTATTTTTAACCCGGGGAGAGGTTCTGGTTCAGTTCTGGATTTTTAAAATTACCCGTGAGGGCTTGAAGATGGCCGGGTTTATGGCTGTTCGCCTGGTTTATCTGGTTTTGGGTTCGACGATAATGACATTGACCACAACACCGAATGCCCTGACGGACGGGCTGGAAAAAAGCCTTGGCGTGCTGCACAAGGTGGGGGTTCCGGTGCATGAAATCTCGATGATGATGTCCATCGCTCTGCGTTTTATTCCGATTTTGGTGGAAGAAACGGATAAAATCATGAAGGCGCAGATGGCAAGAGGGGCTGATTTTGAGAGCGGAAACCTGATCCAGAAGGCAAAAGCGATGATTCCTCTTTTGGTGCCGCTGTTTATCTCGGCTTTTCGGCGGGCTACGGATCTGGCGATGGCTATGGAAGCCAGGTGTTACCGGGGCGGAAGCGGAAGAACGAAGATGAAGCCTCTGCACTATGCGTCAAGGGATCGGATGGCCTATCTGCTTCTTCTTCTATATTTTGCCGGGATTATCGGGCTGCGCTTTGTTTCGCTGGGGTAGATAGAAAAAAACTAAATCCGGTTTTTGACAAGGGGCACAACAAAACCGGAGAAAGGGGCAGGGAGTGAAGAGAGTAAAACTGGTTATTGCCTATGACGGGACGAACTACCACGGCTGGCAGATGCAGCCGAATGGTCTGTCGATAGAAGCCGTGTTAAATAATGCATTGTCTTCCTTATTAAAAGAGAATATTGTTGTGATTGGGGCAAGCCGCACGGACTCCGGCGTTCATGCCCTGGGCAATGTGGCTGTGTTCGATACCGAAAACCGGATGCCGGCAGAGAAGATTTGTTTTGCCTTAAATCAGCGGCTTCCGGAGGATATCCGGATACAGTCTTCCTGTGAAGTCCCTTTAAACTGGCATCCCAGGAAGCAGAACGCAAAGAAGACCTATGAATACAAAATACTTAACCGGAAAATTGATATGCCGGTAGGACGCCTGTATACTTATTTTTGTTATTTTCCCATGGATATAAAAGCAATGCGTCGGGCGGCTTCATATCTTATCGGGGAGCATGATTTTAAGAGCTTCTGTACGGTGCGGACGCAGGCAGAGGAAACGGTGCGGACGATTTATGATCTTACCGTTGAGCGCGGGAGTGACGATGTGGTGACGATTCGTATTACCGGGAGCGGCTTCCTTTACAACATGGTCAGAATTATTGCGGGAACGCTTCTGCGCGTGGGGACAGGGCTGTATCCGCCGGAACATGTGGAAGAAATCCTGGATGCCAGAAACCGGCAGGCTGCCGGCCCTACACTCCTCGCAAAGGGGCTTACGTTAATCCGTCTGGACTATGAAACCGAACTGGAGAGGGTGGTTAAGCGAGGAAATAAGCACTGGGAGTATCAGCTAGTTCAGGCGGAGGTTCCGGAAAAAAAGAAAGCCTATCTTTTTATCAATCACTGCGAAAAGGACGAGTTTGACCGCCTGCTGACCCGACTTGTACACCAGGCTGTGCGCAACGGGGCGACTTGGGTTTATGTGTGCGATAAGGAAGACGATCGCATAGTGCCTGGAAAGGCTTATGGTTATTATTCATTTACCTTTGCCCATGAAATGCTGGAAATGCAGAAGCCGGTCTGCTCCGGGGCGACTGATTTGTGCGGGCAGGCAGGGCTTTTGGAAGCGGAAGTGAAAAAGCCGGTCTGCAGTGAGGAAGCGGATTTATGCGGGCAGGTAAGGCTTTTGCCGCTGCAGAGGGCGGAACTTTCTTTGTTTTGCCGGGGGCTTAACGAAACCTTTTTTTCGGTTCCCAATTCCGCAACGATTACAGAGAGTGAAATAGAAGGATGGCTGGCGAATGATAAATGGCATTTGTACTGGATTGCGCTTTGCCATAAGCGGGCTGGTGTTTTGGTGCTGGAGGAGAGGGGAAATGGGGTGCTGATTGACAGCATCGGCGTGTTTGAAGATTACCGCAGACAGGGCTTGGCAAAGCGTGTGTTGGCAATGAGTGAGGCATTGGCAGCAGCGTGGGGGAAGCAGGAGGTCATTCTCCAGGTTTCAGATGCAAACATTGCTGCCTATACATTATATAAAGAACTGGGATTTTCTGTGAAAAAATCCATATCTCGATGGTTTATGGCAAAAGGATGGCTGAAAGGAGAGGAAGAATGAACTGCTGGGAAATTTTGGGAATAGCAGAAACAAGTGAGGAAGGAAAAATTCAGGAAGCCTATCGGCAGAAGCTTCCGGGATTTCACCCGGAGGAAGATCCGGAGGGTTTTAGAAGGCTTCGTGGGGCATTTGAGGAGGCACTGCAGGCGGCAGCGGCTCTGCGGGCAAGCCAGGAGATGCCGGAGGGGAAGGCAAAAGAAGTTGATATGCTGGATAACCGGGAGATCCGGGACTTTTTAAAGGAAGCAGAAAAAATTTACGGCAATTATGCGCTGAGGATTTCGCCGGGGGAATGGGAAAAACTGCTGTCAAGCCCGGTGTGCCAGGATTTGGAAACGCAGAGGGATGCGGGATGGGCACTTTTAAGCTTTTTGATGGATCATTTTTACCTTCCCCAGGCCTGCCTTAAAACGATGAACCAGACATTTGTCTGGCAGGAGTCCGGGGAGGAGCTAAAGCAGCATTTCCCGGAAGATTTTGTGGATCGTTTCCTGGAAAAACTGGAGCAGGAAGACGCTTTCCGGTATGACCGTATGCCGTTAAATGCCGATTTGGACTATGATGCATATTTCCGCACGCATTTTCGGTTTCAGCGGGCGCTTTGGGAGAGAAATAAGGAAGAAGCCGATGACCTTCTTGCACAGCTTCAGGCAATGGGGATAGAGCACCCGGATTCGATGATTCTCTACATCCGTCATTTCATGCTTTCCGGGCAGCAGGAAAAAGCCTGGGAGCAGGCAAAACGGCTGGAAGAAATTGACGGGGAAGATTTCAACTCCCATTACTGGTATCTGCGCCTTGCGCTCAATATGGAAGACGAACAAATTCCTCCGGAAATGATGGAGGAGGAGTGTATAAAGCTGATTGAGAGCGACCAGGAGCATCCAGGTTACTGGCAGCTTTTGGGCGATTTTTTCTGTGCACAGAAGCGCCTTATGGAAGGGCTTAAAGCACTCCGGCATTGCTACCGTCTGAGTCATCGGGAATGGGATTCCGTTCAGGATAAGATTGTCGAGATTGCCGGGGAACTGTCGCAGCAAATGGAAAAAGATGGAAGAAATGACTTTGAATTTGCCGATATTTGCTGGACTGCCCATCGTTATGACAAGGTTCGGGAAGTGCTTGGCGCTATAGAGCCGCCGGAGGGGAAGGAACTTGGCTGGCTGATGATGATGGCAGACAGCTGCTATGAGCTGGAGGATTACGAGGCAGCATGGAAATACCGCAAGGAAATCTGGGATGGCTGTGACGAGGAAGGTCGTGTGGAAGCCCTTTATCTGGATATGGCACGGGACTGCGGGCTGTCCGGTCGTGTGGAGGAAGCCCTGGAGCTTTATTGCCAGACCGGGGAAAGGTTTGGGGAGAGCGCACAGCTTTATTATCTCCAGGCAAAATTGCTTTCTGACAATGAACGGGCAGCCGAGGCAATGGAAATGTGTGAAAAGGCACTCAAACTGGAATTTCACCTGGAAGCCTTTAATCTGCGGACGGAAATCCTTTTTGACCGGAATGCCTATGCACTGATTAAAGAGGAAACCGGAGATTTACTCGCAAAAGGGCTTAAATCTGCTCAGGTAATGTTTGACTATGCCCGGGCGCTGCGCAAGCTGGATGAATTAGAGGAAGCCGAGTGGGTGTTAAAGCAGCTGGACGAGGTAACCGGGGGCTCGGACGTCGTATACCAGGAATTAGCGGGTGTGTACTACGATATGGATAAGCCTGAAGAAGCTCTGGTCTGGATTGACCGGGCAATTAAAGCAAGGGACATTCTCTGGCGGCAATGCCTGCGTGCAGACTGTTTGCGGGATTTGGAACGCTATGAGGAGGAACTTGCCGTTTACCGTCTGCTTGCCGAACAGGGGCACAGCTATCCGTTTATAAACTACCGCACGGGCAGGGCACTTGAAGAACTGGATCGCTTTGACGAGGCGGCAGAGTACTTTAAAAAGACTGTGGCAGAGGATAAAAACTATGGGGCTGCCTGGGACGGTCTGGGGGATGTGCTGCAGAAGCAGAAGAAGTGGGATGAGGCGGAAGTTGCCTATAAACAGGGGATAGACAGCGGCAATCTCCAGGCTGCACGGGATCTCTGCCGCCTGTATAAGCGCACCCATCAGAATGAAAAGGCAGAAGAATGGGCGAAAAACATGCTGAAAAAATGGTCGCAGGACAAGAGTCTTTTGACGATTTGTTCGGATATTCTTACCAGAAATAAGAAGTACGACGAAGCCGTGCAGTGCATGAACCGCTATATGGAACTGTATCCGGACAAGACTGCCTACGCTTACCGGGAGATTGCCGGGGTCTATGAGGATGCCAAGGAATATGAAAAGGTGCGGGAGTATTATCAGAAAGCCATTGATGCCGATCCGACGGATGCAAAGTCCTGGAGGCTTTTTGGAAAATTCCTTGCCAATGAAATAAAGGCGCAGGAGGAAGCGCTTCCTTTCCTGCAAAGGGCGGTGGAGCTTGCCGCAGACAGTACCTACGGCTATATGAAGCTCGGAGAGGTGTATGAGGCATTGGGCAATGAGGAAGAAGCAAGGCGCTGCTACGAAATCTCGTTAAAAAATTATCAGGATGATATGGAAAAGGAAGCACCCAGCTGCTGTGACTATGAAGGAATTGCCGATGTCCTTCTTCATTTAGGAAGATTTGATGAAGCCCAGGAGATGATTAAAAAGGCGGTTTCGCTGGAAAGCAGGATCTTTAACTGCAATGCCCCATATTGCTATGAGGCACTGGAGGATCTGGCAAAGATTGAGGAACGAAAAGGGAATCTTGCAGAGGCGCTCGAATGGATGAAGAAAGCAGGAAAGTACGGGACAACGGATTATTACCCGAGGGAGATTGCCCGGCTTACAGCAGCCATTGAAGGGCAGACGCCTTGAAAATGGAAAAAAACGTGGGAGATTGGGAAAAGACCGCTGAGAGCGGGGAAGAAGTGGCTGAAAACAGGGAAGAAACTGCCAAGAACAGGGAAAAAACCGCCGAAAACCGCTGAAAATAAGGAAAAAAGAGGTTGACAGGGATTGGCAGCTATACTATAATAAGTAACTGTGACGTTAAGCAAAAGCACGCTTACCAAAGCCCCGGAGAGCGGTTTTTGATCGACGATAAAGAGGAATTGCCAGCGCTTAGGCGAAGGGCGATTTTGTATTAAAGAATGGAAATGATGAATCAGGATTTCTACAGGAGGTTAAACCATGAAAAGTTTTATGGCCAGTCCAGCGACGATTGAAAGAAAATGGTATGTAGTTGATGCTACCGGATATACATTAGGCCGCTTAGCTTCTGAGGTTGCAAAGGTATTGCGAGGAAAAAATAAACCGATTTTTACACCGCACATGGATTGCGGAGATTATGTGATTGTTGTCAATGCAGATCAGGTAAAGGTAACAGGAAAGAAATTGGATCAGAAGATTTATTACCATCATTCTGATTATGTAGGCGGTATGAAGGAAACAACTTTACGCGAGATGATGGCTAAGAAGCCGGAGAAGGTAGTAGAGTTAGCTGTTAAGGGAATGCTTCCAAAAGGACCTCTGGGAAGAAGCATGTTCGATAAGCTTCATGTATACGCAGGACCAGAGCACCAGCAGGCTGCACAGAAACCAGAAGCATTGGTATTTTAATGAAAGCGTTGGAAGGAGGAAGAAAAGATGGCTAACAAGTGTTATGGAACAGGCAGAAGAAAAAAATCAATCGCCAGAGTTTATTTAGTACCGGGTAACGGGAAAATTACGATTAATAAAAGAGATATTGATGAATATTTAGGCTTGGAAACCTTAAAGGTTATCGTTCGCCAGCCATTAGTAGCAACGGAAACAACCGATAAGTTTGATGTATCGGTGAATGTACACGGCGGCGGATTTTCCGGACAGGCCGGTGCAATCCGTCACGGTATTGCCCGCGCACTTCTGCAGGCAGATGCAGATTTCCGTCCGATTTTAAAGAAGGCCGGCTATTTAACCAGAGATCCAAGAATGAAAGAAAGAAAGAAATACGGCTTAAAGGCAGCCCGCCGTGCGCCGCAGTTTAGTAAGCGATAACAAGTGGAATATTTCAATCCCCAGAACATGTATGTTTTGGGGATTTTGTCTGTTTTTTGTATAAAATGCCAGTAGATATTTAGTAGAAAATGAGTATAATGTAAGTAAGAAGTTCGGTTGAACCTCTTATTATTCTGCCGGGACTGCATATCGGCATTTATAGAAAAGGTGCAGATACTAATATTTTTGTAATTTTGTTGGTAAAAATAAAGAATGAAGGTCTCCATTAACCTTTGGTAGCCAATCCATAAAGAGATGAACATTAAAGAAGGTCTCCATTAACCTTCGGTAATCAATCCGTAAAGAGATGAACATTAACGAGTGGGAAGTTGTTATAACTTCCCACATTTTTTGAAAAGAGGTAAAATAGTGTTTAAGTTTGATGGGAACATAAAGTTTAACATAGATTCAAATTATATCAAAAAGCTAAATCATGTATGCTCAGAGGTATATTATAAATCAGCAGGCTATGATAATAAACCATACATAGGAATTTTGATAAACGAAGAAAATCAGTCATATGTAATTCCATTATCTTCGGCAAAAGAAAAGCATAAAAATTGGACAAACATTAATCAGGAATGTTATCTGGTGTATGAATATGCTTTAAAGTCAAAAATGGGAGATGCAGATATTTGGGTACAAGATGATGAGGAAAATCTGGTTAAGCATATCATGGCGGTGATAGATATTAAGAAAATGATTCCTGTTAAACCAGGGGTGTATAAAGAAGTAAATTTGAATAAGGAAAATGCTGATACATTGGAAATGGTAAAATATAAGGATTTAATGAATAAAGAATATTCTTTTTGCCTGAAAATTGCAGGAGATTTAATAAAGAAAGCCAATAGGTTGTATAACAGTCAGATGACCACGGGAAAAGTCAAAAAATTTTGCTGTGATTTTAAATTGCTGGAGCAAGCTTGTGATAGATATGTGATTTGATATGTGTAGTAAAACAAGGACATTCAGCGTAACGGTTGTATGGGTTTGTATCGAGTGCTGCAGGTAAGTGACAGGTAACTAACAAAGTGCTTGAAAATGCCGTATTTTGGGCGTCTGAAACTATCCAAGAGTTAATAATTTCAAAAAGAATAAGAAGAATCCCCCGATGGTGTTTCTGCACATCTGGGGGATTTTGTTTTGTACAAATAATACGTCCGCAGGATTCCTAATATTGCCTGAAAATCGTCTTTTTTTGCAAGCGTTAAAAAAAACAGCCTTTTATCTGCTATAATAAAAAATGTAACCAATTACGGTTATTAATAAACATTCATCCCCGCAAATGAAAAAACACATTTGCTGCCCTAAATTAAATTAGTCTGCGGGGATTTTTATGGGCAGAAAATGTGGGAAAGAGAGTAAAAGGATTTGAAAAAATTAAATCAGAAAACGGACGAAAACATGAGAAAAAAAGCAGGATGTTCAGGCTTTTTTCCAAGCAAAGCCCTTCGCTGTATCTGCTCTTTAGTGGTTGGCATTGTCTTAACGGTGTTTCCGGCGATGGCCCAGGAGGCAGTGCTGATTAATCCGAATGCCCTTGCGCAGCTGCAGAATGTTTCTCCTGCGGACGGGGGTGTACAGAGTTTAACTATGCGTGCCGATGAATTTTTTAGCGGGGCTTCCGGAATCACCAGCGCGTCACGGTTTATTGAAGAGTTGAAAAAGTATCAGCCTTCGGACTGGACGTCTGTGGGAAATAACGGTTCGGACTGCTTTTTCCAGGATGGAAGCGGAAGCCTTCTGCTCACCTTTGAAACCTCCGGCAATACCCTTTTTGTTACGGCGGACGGTACTTCCATGAGCGGAATTATTTCCAAGATCCTGTCCGTAAACAGCAGTTATACTGCCCAGGCCGCATCCGGCACGACCGCTGCGGGGAGCACCGATGCCAATAGTTATAATACGACCGCTTCCGCTTCCCTTTCCGCAGCCACATGGCGTCTGGACAGCGTAGGCTGGTGGTATGATAACGGCAACGGCACATGGCCGGCAAACGGCTGGCACTGGATTGACGGGAATCATGACGGGATTTCCGAATGTTATTATTTTAACGAAAGCGGCTACATCCTGACCAATACAATCACCCCGGATTTTTATTTTGTCAACGGCGACGGTGCCTGGGTGCAGGACGGCATTGTCCAGGTAAAATAGGGGAAGGTTAAACCGTTGGAATAATTTGCAGAAGAGCATAAAGATGCATCTAATAAAAGAACAAATAAGAAAGCAGCAAATTAAGAAAGCAGCAAATAAGAAAGCATCAAATTAAGAGAGCATCAAATTAAGAAAGCAGCAAATAAAAAACAGCAAATTATTAAAGAAAGGAATTTTTCTGATGAAAACAAATTATATATCGGTTATCCGCCGTTTTTTATCGGTGGTTTTAACCCTTTGTACACTGATGTTTGTTACGCCATTGATTACGCCTCCGGTAAATGCCCAGGCTACGTATAATGTCGCGGCGGCCATGGCTTATGCCGAGGCTCACTGGAACGACGGTCAGGGCTTATGTGCAGAATTTGCCTCCAATGTATTAAGGGCAGGGGGCTTAAATATGCGTGTTCAGCTTAGAACCTACAGCTGTCTGAAAGCAGCAGAGGCGGCTTCCGGACTTTGGAGGACGGAGCTGAAGCTTACCCCCTTAAAGGATTACAAGGGAAAAACCAGCGAGATGGCAACCCGGGAACTTGACGGGGATATCTTAGGGGCAGGCGATTTGGTTATCCAGTGGTGTAACACCCATGATGACCGTCCGCATGTTATTATCTGCGCCGGTTACGATGACGAAGGCTATGCCGTTTATTACGGCCACAACCAGGCGATGAATAAAAAGCGTTTCCAGCTTGGGGATTCCATGGCTTATATGCACAACCATGACTGCGATATGCGGGCCTATGTTCTCCATGTGTCCAGCCTGGACCCCAACGCCCCCGGCTCTGACTCTAATCCCCCCGGAAGCAATAACGGAAACCCGCCGCCTGTGGCACAGCCCCCGGTTCTCAATGTTCATTCGGCATCAAGCATTACGCAGACTACTGTACATATCAGCGGAAACTGTTCCTATTCCGGAACAAAACCGTCTTCCGTAGGTATTTATATGGGAACTTCACAGGATTCCATGAGCCGGGTTGATTCGGATAATATCAACCATAACAAAAATCCCTTTGATATCTGGTATGATTTAACGGGGCTTACGCCGGGAACCACTTATTATTATCAGCTGTATGCCATTACCGGAGAAGATGAAAGCAAGACACAAGTTTTAAGCTTTACCACTGCCGCACAGGATGAAGCGCCGGAAATTCATTCAAAGTCTGCAAAAAACATCACCAAGACCAGTGCGCGGATTGAAGGAAACTGTGCCTACAGCGGGGCAAGACCTTCTTCTGTCGGCCTGTATCTTGGAATAAACGCAGATTCCATGTCCAGAGTTGATTCGGATAATATCAACCATAACAAAAATCCCTTTGATATCTGGTATGATTTATCGAGCCTTATGCCGGGAAC
>VSOC01000005.1:2039-11189 GCA_009774615.1 Lachnospiraceae bacterium | reverse complement strand
TTTGATATCTGGTATGATTTAAATAACCTGTCGCCGGGAACCACCTATTATTACCAGCTTTATGCGATTGTGGATGGAGAAAAGTATTGCAGTACGATGCTTACCTTTACTACACCTAATTAAAGATTTTGCTGCATAAAAAAGATCTGCATAATCGGTTTCAAGCTGATTATGCAGATCTTTACTGTTCACCTGTTCACAGCAATTGCAGTTCTTTTGACGCTTCTGTGATTCTATGGTTTTTGTTAACCGTGATAATTCTACAGCATCGCGTCAACCATCGCCTGAACCGCCTTGCCCATAGCTGCAGATTTCTCGTCGGCATCCGCCATGGAGGCACCCTTAATGCCGTAGTAGAACTTAATCTTAGGCTCAGTGCCGGAAGGTCTTACGCACAGCCATGCCCCGTCTTCCAGGTCATAGTACAGCACATTGGAAGCTGGAAGGCCGGTTGGCTTTACTTCGCCGCTTGCCATATCTTTAATCGTGTCTTTCTGGTAATCTCTTGCGGAAACAACCTTGTAGCCGCCGACCTCTGCCGGAGTATTCTCGCGCAGGGTTTCCATAATCTCTTTAATCTTTGCCAGCCCTTCGATGCCTTTTAAACCGATGGACTGTACGGCATCCTTATAATAGCCGTATTTATCATACATGGCTACCATGGCATCCCAAAGGGTCATGCCTTTTTCTTTATAATAAGCTGCCGCCTCGCACAGCGCTGCCGTTGCCGAAATCGCATCCTTGTCCCTTGCGTAAGCGCCAATCAGACAGCCGTAGCTTTCTTCCATACCGAACAGATAGGTTCCCTTTCCGGTTTCCTCGTTCTTTAAAATCTGCTTGCCAATCCACTTAAATCCGGTTAAGACCTCAATCAGTTCGCAGTTATAATTCTTTGCCACAGCGTCAACTAAATTTGTACTGACAATGGACTTAATCACCTGTCCATCCGCCGGAATCTTTCCGGCAGCGGCTTTCTGGCTTAATACATACTCGCAGAGCAGGGAACCGGACATATTTCCCGTAAGCGGGATGTATTCGCCGGATTTATCATCCTTTACATAAACGCCCAGACGGTCGGCATCCGGGTCGGTAGCCAGCACCAGATCCGCATTCTTTTCTTTTGCCATCTTAAGTCCAAGTTCAAAGGCTTCCTTGGCTTCCGGGTTAGGATAGCTTACCGTCGGGAAATCACCGTCCGGCAGTTCCTGCTCGGGAACAACGTAGACATGCTCAAAGCCCAGTTCCTTCATTACTCTTCTCGCCGGAATATTCCCGGTTCCGTGAAGCGGGCTGTAGATAATGGTAATCTGATCCTGCATCTTGTCAATCGCTGCCTGGTTTACTACCTGGGCTTTAACCTGAGCAATGTACTCGTCATCGATATCTGCGCCAATGACCTGATACAGTCCGGCTGCCGCAGCCGAAGCCTCGTCGGTTACTTTAACGGTGGATAAATCTTCAATCGCCAGAACCTCTTCCGTCACGCCCTTATCGTGCGGCGGGGTAAACTGTGCGCCGTCCTCCCAGTAAACCTTGTATCCGTTATATTCCGGCGGGTTGTGGCTTGCCGTAATATTAATTCCTGCAATGCATCCAAGCTTGCGCACCGCAAAGGAAAGTTCCGGGGTCGGACGAAGGGATTCAAACTTATAAGCTTTAATTCCGTTTGCAGCCAGGGTCATTGCAGCTTCCATGGCAAACTCCGGTGACATATGGCGGGAATCATAGGCAATGGCAACTCCTTTCGCAGCTCCCCCCTGCTTAATAATGTAATTGGCCAGTCCCTGGGTAGCCCGGCGAACCACATAGATATTCATCCGGTTAATTCCTGCACCGATAACTCCGCGAAGACCCGCAGTACCGAATTCCAGATCCATATAAAAACGCTCTTTGATCTCGTTTTCATTATCGGCAATCGCACGCAGCTCTTCCTTGGTTGCCTCATCAAAATAGGGATTGGACAGCCATTCATTGTAAATCTTCATGTAATCCTTCATGATTATACTCCTCCTGCTTCTCAGCCATGAATTCACCCACCCGCTCCCACAGAAGACGGAAACGGATAAGATTAACTAAAGTATTCCAATTATACCATAAACCGGCAGGAAAAGAAACGCATTTCGTCTAAATTTCTTTGTATACACCAGGGTTTTTTGTTACTGTTTACAGGGATTTTTGCTGTTTTTATCAATGCCGGTTTTTACGGGCATGTGGGGTATGGCTGTTATGCAGGAAGGCGGAGAAGAAAAAACGTAATGTAAGTGCTTACAAAATTTACGAAAAACACTTGTTTTTTTTATGGAGATGTAGTATAGTAAATTCAGTTAAAATAAAGAAAAGATAAATCATTTCTTATTGTAAGGGCTTACAAAACTTATGGAGGTAGAGCGATGAGCAGTCAGGTAAAGGAAACAGTGATTCAGTTTGGTGAAGGAGGATTTTTAAGGGGATTTGTGGATTATTTTTTCCATCAGCTCAGGGAGAAGGGGCTGTATGATGGAAAGATTGTTGTGGTGCAGCCGATTGAAAAAGGGATGTGCGAGGTTCTGGCAGAGCAGAATGGTGAATATAATCTGTTCCTTAGGGGAATTGAAAACGGTGAGGTGGTGAATGAACACACGCATATCACCTCGATTTCGCGGGCATTGAATCCTTATACACAGTATGAAGACTACATTGCCCTGGCCGAGAATCCGGATCTGCGGGTGCTGGTGTCAAATACGACTGAAGCCGGGATTGAATATCTGGGAACCGAGAAGCTTACGGATATGCCGCCGAAAGCCTATCCGGCGAAGCTGACGCAGTTTTTGTATAAGCGTTTTAAGGCAGGACTTCGGGGAATGATTCTGCTTCCCTGTGAACTGATTGATAATAATGCAGATCATTTAAAGGAATGTGTATTAAAATATGCGGCGCTCTGGGAACTGGGCGAAAGTTTCTGTTCATGGATTGAAAAGGAGAATGATTTCTGCAATACTCTGGTTGATCGCATCGTTACCGGATATCCGAAGGATGAGGCGGAGGAACTGACAAAGAAGATTGGTTATACAGATAAGCTGATCGATACGGCGGAAATCTTCCATCTCTGGGTTATCGGCGGACATCATGAGGATGAACTTCCGTTTAACCAGGCAGGCTATAACATTGTCTGGACGGATGATGTAAAGCCCTATAAAAAGAGAAAAGTCCGCATCCTTAACGGCGGGCATACATCGATGGTTCTGGGTGCTTATCTGTATGGGTTGGAAACGGTGGGCGAGTGTCTGAAGGACGAAACGGTGAATCGTTATCTGAAAAAATGCCTGTTTGATGAGATTGTGCCGACCCTGGGCAACAGCGAAACGGATATTCAGTTTGCCAAGGATGTACTGGAAAGATTTTCCAATCCGTTTATTAAACACATGCTGTTAAGCATTGCCTTAAATTCCGTAAGCAAGTTCCAGGTGCGCGTACTGCCTACGATTTTGGAGTATAAAGAAAAGTTCGGAAAATATCCGGCAGCCCTGACGTTCTCGATGGCAAGCCTTATTGCCTTTTACCGGACGGATAAGGCAAATGACGGGGAAGAGATTATGCAGTTTATGAAGACGGCTTCGGTGGAGGAGATTTTAAAGAGGGAGGATTACTGGCAGGCCGATTTAACAGAGATGATTCCTCTGGTGCAGGAATACTATAATTTAATTCAGGAAAAGGGAATGGCCGAAGCATATAAAACCGTGCTGGCTTAAGGTCGAAAAGGAAAATGCGATGCGGATGAATAATTTCAGTACCTTGTGTTATATCGAAAAAGACGGAAAGTACTTAATGCTTCACCGGACAGTAAAGAAAAAGGATGTCAATAAAGACAAGTGGATTGGCGTGGGCGGGCATTTTGAACTGGGAGAAAGCCCGGAGGAATGTGTGTGCCGGGAGGTTTTGGAGGAAACAGGCTATCGGCTGACTTCCTACCGTTTCCGTGGGCTGGTGACATTTTTATCCGGAGATGGAGTGACCGAGTATATGTCCTTATTTACCGCAGACGGATTTGAAGGAGAAGAGATTGCCTGTGATGAAGGAGAACTGGAATGGGTGCCCATAGAAAAAATCGGGGAATTAAATCTCTGGGAGGGGGATAAGATTTTCCTGCGCCTTCTGGCAGAGGATGCACCGTTTTTTTCCTTGAAGCTGGTCTATGACGGGCATGGCGGGTTGGAGGAGGCAGTGCTTAATGGAAAAAGATTATAGGGTAGAAATAAGTCCATCGCCGATTAGGCGATTCCATTCAGGGATTAATCCTTGGCATTGAGGCATTGGAAAAACAAAAGGCAAATCAAACAGATGGGGAATAGAACGCCTTCGCCTGCATAGGTATAGTAGAGGAACACTAAAGGAGAGTTGGCTATGCGGGGCGGGTTAAACTGTGGAAAGTTAAAAGGAAAAGATGTTTGTTGGGGAAAGAAAATAAGCCTGGGAGCAATTCTGGGCCTTTTTCTTTTTTTTCTTGGACAACGGGCAGCTGCCCTGTCGGTGCAGGAAACATGGGAGAGCCGGGATGCCGGCATTGTGCAGCAGGAAAAAGAAGCTGCAGAAGAACGGACGGAAAATCTTAAAGAGAATAAAAGAAGGAAGACCGTAGCCCTGACTTTTGACGACGGCCCGCATGAAACCTGGACACCCCTTCTTTTGGACGGACTGGAGGAAAGAGGGGTTAAGGCGACCTTTTTTCTGATGGGGGAAAATATTGCAGGGAAGGAAGAGATTGTTAAACGGATGAGCAGACAGGGGCATCTGATTGGAAACCACAGCTTTAAGCACGTACAGTTAACCAAGGCGGGGATGGATGAGGTATGTGCATCATTTGAGAAAACCGGCGATATTATCGAAGAACTGACCGGAAGCCGCCCGCTCTATGTCCGCCCGCCTTACGGTGACTGGAACGAGGAACTTGAGTGCAGAACGAATCTTACAACCGTGCTCTGGGACGTGGACAGTTTGGACTGGAGTTACAAGAACCGCCAAAGGGTGGTGAATAAGGTTTGCAAAGAGGTTGAGGACGGGGATATTATTTTAATGCACGATATCTTCCAGAGCTCCGAAGAAGCCGCCCTGGAGATTATCGATCGGCTGCAGGCTGAGGGATGGCAGTTTGTGACGGTGGAGGAAGTGATGATTGATTAATACGGTGAATAAGTGAACAGTAACGGCAAAAGGCATATAACGGTAGAAAAAACGTATAGATTTTTGCATTTTCTCATAAAATATGGTAGAATAAACATGATTTACCACAGAACAGATAAACCATGAGAGGAAACGCTATGGGACTTTGGGATAAAATGCGCGAACCGGTTTTTTTAAAGGAAAGCAGTGATGCACAAAGGCAAATCCAGATGCTTGACGGGCTGGCACCTTATTTAACTCTGGAGGGGCAGGAAATTTTGCGGCAGGATATTCGTTTTCTGGAGTACGGGATTTTGGGAGAACGTCAGATCGCCTATGAACTGAAAAACAGCCACATGCCCATGTACATCCTGCACGATATTTATCTTGAAGACGGGAATTTAAGCGCACAGATTGACTATATTGTCGTGACCAGAAAGCTTTGTTTTATTATTGAATGTAAAAATTTATACGGAAATATGGAAATTACTCCTTCGGGAGCATTTTACCGGATTATGAATGTCGGCGGGCAGCGGAGAATGGAAGCCATGTATTCGCCGATTACACAAAATGAACACCATCTGGAGTTATTAAAGAAAATCCGCCTTGATGAAAAAGGGAATTTTTTGTTCCGGAAGATGGCAGAAAAGCAGTTTGACCGCTGCTATCAGTCCGTAGTGGTGCTGGCAAATCCGAAAACTATGGTTTATGCCCGGGATGCGGTGCCTTCTGTCCGTGAAAAAGTGATACGCGCCGATCAGCTGGTCGCTTACATTCGCAAGAAGTACCAGGAATCTACAGAATCGGAACTTTCGGATAAAAAATTAAGGGAATGGGCAAAATCTTTTCTGGAACTTCATCAGGAAAAGCAAAAGAATTATCTCTATAAATATCAGCCTTACTTGCTTTCGGATTATGCCGGAGGGAATGAGAAGAAACAGGACAGCAACAATGCAGCCGTGGGAAGAAAAAGAACCGGAAGCGGGCCGGAAACCGGAAGGGATGCAGAGAGAAAAAAAGAAACCAGGTATTATGCAGGGACAGGGAGGGGAAAGATTCCAAAAGAAAGCAGACCGGCAGAAAGCGGACGAATAGAAGACACACCGATTTTTAAGGCTTTGCGTGTATATCGCTGGAAGAAAAGCCAGGAAGAAGAAATTAAACCCTACTTTATTTATAATGATAATCAGTTAAAAGATTTAATTGCAAAAATGCCCAGGAATACAAGAGAGTTATGCCAGGTCGACGGTTTTGGCGAGGTTAAGGCGAAAAAGTACGGGCCGGAGATTCTGAAAATTCTTGAGCAGTTTCGGGACAGATAGGCGGAGGTAAAGGCTGAAAAATAAAGAAAATACAAGGGAAAACGGAAAACAGAAACAGGAAAAAGAGGGGGAAATAAGGATTGAGTGAATGGGTGAAGGCTGTGTTATTCGGTCTTGTAGAGGGAATTACCGAGTGGCTTCCCATCAGCAGCACAGGGCATCTGATTTTGCTGAATGAGGTAATCCGGCTGGAGGTTTCGGAGGAATTTTACCGGATGTTTGAGGTGGTCGTTCAGTTGGGGGCGATTCTTGCGGTTGTGGTGCTTTTCTGGAAGGAAATTTTTCCGTTTTCGTTGGAGCAGCGCGGTGCGCAGGCGGACGGAAGGGAGAGGAAAAGCCTGCATCTGCATAAAGATATCACTATGCTTTGGGCAAAGATTATTCTTGCCTGTGTCCCGGCAGGGGTTATCGGCATACTTTTCCAGGAGGAATTAGAGCGCCTTTTCTATCATCCGGTTTCGGTTGCTCTGGCGCTGATTCTTTTTGGTATTGCCTTTCTTGTGATTGAAGAGAAACATAAGGGGCAGGAGGCAACGATAAATTCCGTGGACGAACTTTCCTGGAATACGGCGCTGATGATTGGTGTATTTCAGCTTTTAGCAGCAGTATTTCCCGGGACATCCCGATCGGGGGCAACGATTATCGGCGCTCTTTTGATGGGGGTATCGCGCAAGACGGCGGCGGAATTTACTTTTTTTCTGGCTGTTCCGGTGATGTTTGGGGCAAGCCTGTTAAAGCTTTTGTCCTTTGGCCTTTCTTTTACGGCATCGGAGCAGATGATTTTGGTTCTGGGGATGGGAACGGCATTTATCTCTTCGGTTCTTGTTATCCGCTTCCTTCTTGCCTTTATCAAAAAACATGATTTTAAGGTCTTTGGCTGGTATCGTATTGCTCTGGGGATGCTGGTGCTGTGGTATTTTTGGTAAATGGATAACCTGTTAAGGAAGTTCATTGCTTCTAAACCAGAAAGACGAAAGCGGCGGGAACGAAGAGAAAATCGGGAAAAACCAGGAGAAAAACCGGGAGAAAAACGAAAAAATCATTGACGAACACAGGAACTTATGTTATAGTGAATGAGCGTATGGAAGAAGGAGGGTCTTTTTTTTATGCCCAAAATATCTCGGGCAAAAGGAAAAGATCCGAAGAAAATGACATTTTAATGTGGAGGTGGAAGTTGTGCGTACAAGAATTACACTGGCATGTACAGAATGTAAACAGCGAAATTACAACATGACGAAGGATAAGAAGACGCATCCGGATCGCATGGAAACCAAGAAGTATTGCAGATTCTGCAAACGGCATACTTTGCACAAGGAAACCAAGTAATATTTTCGGCATATTACTTCTCTTAAGTAAAGGATGTGGAAATAATGGCAGAAATGAATACGGACAAGGCTCCGAAAAAAAGCTATTGGAAAGGCTTAAAAGCCGAATTCAAAAAGATAGTCTGGCCAACGAAGGACACTGTAACGAAGCAGACAGCCGTTGTACTGGCGGTATCCCTGCTCCTCGGTGTGCTGATTGGTGTTTTAGACATGATTTTCAAGTTTGGTATTAATCTTATCATTTAATAAGGGCAAAGGTGAAGATATGTCAGAAGCAAACTGGTATGTAGTCCATACCTATTCAGGCTATGAAAACAAGGTAAAAGCTGACCTTGAAAAAACCATTAAAAACCGGAATCTGCAGGACCAGATTCAGGAAGTATCCGTGCCCATGCTGGCAGTTACCGAACTGAAAAACGGCCTGGAAAAGCAGGCAGACAAGAAGATGTTCCCTGGCTATGTGCTGGTTCGCATGGTGATGAACCAGGATACCTGGTACGTGGTGAGGAATACAAGGGGCGTTACCGGATTTGTCGGCCCCGGTTCGGAACCTACGCCGCTCAGCGAGGAAGAGATGTTAAACATGGGCTTTGCAGAGCAGAGCGAGCCGGAGATGCTGATTGATTTTGAAGTCGGCGATATGATTACGGTCATTTCCGGTGCATGGAAGGATACCGTTAGTGCGATTAAATCCATTAACGAAGCAAAGAAAACCATTATCATTAATACGGAGATGTTCGGCCGGGAAACGCCGGTGGAACTTAACTTTAATGAAGTGAAGAAGATGTAAAGACTGCTGTGACTGTGTGCAGACAGCAGAGTAACAGGGAGTCGGCTTTTCTGTCCGGAAAAGCTGGTGGGAGGGAAATCCCCGACAATACCACAAAATTAGGAGGTGCCTAAGATGGCAAAGAAAGTTACAGGTTATATTAAATTACAGATTCCTGCTGGCAAGGCAACGCCAGCACCGCCGGTTGGTCCTGCTTTAGGTCAGCACGGTGTAAATATTGTACAGTTTACCAAGGAATTTAATGCCAGAACAGCCGATCAGGGCGATTTAATCATCCCGGTTGTTATCACGGTTTATGCTGACCGGAGTTTCAGCTTTATCACCAAGACCCCGCCGGCAGCCGTTCTGTTAAAGAAGGCATGTAAGCTGAAATCTGGTTCCGCTGTTCCGAACAAGACGAAGGTAGCGACCATCAGCAAGGAAGAACTGCAAAAGATCGCCGAACTGAAGATGCCTGACTTAAATGCAGCATCCGTAGAGGCAGCGATGAGCATGATCGCCGGTACAGCCAGAAGCATGGGAATTACCGTAGCGGATTAAGTTTGGTCGGATATTTGTCAGATATGTATGTTCCCGG
>VSOC01000005.1:0-1939 GCA_009774615.1 Lachnospiraceae bacterium | reverse complement strand
GTATGTTCCCGGATATAGAGGAAGGTTAAATACGTATGTCCCCGGGCATAAAGGAAACAGGAAACGTGGGAGGGACCATCCCCGACAATACCACTAGGAGGTTAGATTAATGAAAAGAGGAAAGAGATACGTAGAAGCAGCCAAGGCTGTGGATCGTTCCATTCAGTATGATACAGCAGACGCCATCGCTTTAGTAAAGAAGAATGCATCTGCAAAATTTGACGAAACCGTTGAAGTGCATATCCGGACCGGCTGTGACGGCCGTCATGCGGAGCAGCAGATCCGCGGTGCAGTAGTTCTGCCGCACGGAACCGGAAAGACTGTGCGCATCCTGGTATTTGCCAAGGGACCTAAGGCTGATGAGGCTGAGGCTGCCGGAGCAGATTTTGTAGGAGCAGAGGAACTGATCCCGAAGATTCAGAACGAAGGCTGGCTGGATTTTGACGTTGTTGTAGCTACTCCGGATATGATGGGCGTGGTAGGCCGTTTAGGCCGTGTACTGGGTCCTAAGGGCTTGATGCCGAACCCCAAGGCCGGTACCGTTACCATGGATGTAACCAAGGCAATTAACGATATTAAAGCTGGTAAGATCGAGTACAGACTTGATAAGAATAACATTGTGCATGCTCCGATTGGCAAGGCTTCGTTCGACGAGCAGAAGCTGACGGACAACTTCCAGACGCTTATTGATGCAATTATGAAGGCAAAACCAAGTGCAGTGAAGGGTGCTTACTTAAAGAGCGTAACCCTGACTTCCACCATGGGCCCTGGCGTTAAGCTGAATGTAGCTAAGCTGGTGAACTAAGGTTGGATTAATTTTGGTTTAAAATTGCAGATAAACAGGTAAAATAAGATAAGCCCGAACTACTTTTTGGTGGAGTAGGTTCGGGCTTATTTTGGCAGGAGAGGGGTTGACGGGATGGAACTAAAAGAGAAAAAAGAGTATTGTTCCGATGACTATTGGAGGCTGCCGGAGGGAGAGAGGGCAGAGTTAATTCATGGGCAGCTTTATGCCATGGCACCTCCGGGATTTCTTCATCAAAAGCTGGTGATGGAGATTTCGGCGGCAATCCATCGGTTTATTAAGGAGAAGCACGGAAACTGTGAGGTGATTCCGGCACCTTTTGCTGTAAATTTGGATAAAGAAGATAAAAACTGGGTAGAACCGGATATTTCTGTGATTTGTGATAAGGAAAAAATAACCGAGAGAGGGTGTGTCGGGGCACCGGATTTGATTATCGAAGTAGTTTCGCCATCAACAAGGAAAGCGGATTATTGTACGAAATATATGCTATATGCTGAAAGCGGGGTAAAGGAATACTGGATTGTTGATCCGAAAAGGCAGACAACGATGATTTATCGCTTTATGGAAGATTTTGCTCCGGTGATTTATCCGTTCGCGGCAGAAACGGAATCTGCTGTACTGCCGGGGCTTTTGGTATGCATCAGGAAAATGTTGGAAGGATAGATGAAAATAAAAACCATCTGTTTCATAATAAAGATTAGAAAAGAAAAACCTTATGAAGTTCGATAAAGCACCCATCAAGGATATTAATGGCTGTTATCTATGCAACGTTGATTATCAAGGGGAAGAAGACTTTTGCACAGGTTCCTGTAAAGATTCAGGAGCAGGTTCGACAAGTATTAATTGACCTGGAATGTGAAGAATTGATTGAAGAATAATCATATCTTGGCAAGAAGAGGAAAGTTTTCGATAGTATATTGCAATCCAGATATACATATGCTATAATGCCAATAGGCAAAAGGATTAAATTCATTAAAAGTAAAAAGAACGAACCCCCGAAAGTACAGCCAATACTTCCGGGGGTTCTTCTTCTTTTACGGAGAAGTCAACCGTTGGGTTAGGCTACCGCTGATTTATCCCGTCTAACCACTTGCAAATGTAATAGGCAGTTACACTTGCCAATACGGAGATAAA
>VSOC01000049.1 GCA_009774615.1 Lachnospiraceae bacterium | reverse complement strand
CTTAAAAAATGCCGGACTCCCACATTTCCGTTTCCACGACTTAAGACACTATTCGGCCAGTATCCAGCACGCCCTAGGAATTCCGGATGCCTATATCATGCAGAGGGGCGGCTGGCAAACCGACGGGACATTAAAAGCCGTATATCGGCACACAATGAGTGACAGACAAGCAGAAATGAATCAGATTGCAAATGGACACTTTGAAGAACTATGCAACACAAAATACAACACAAAAAAGAAAAACCCTTGATTTTCCAAGGGTTTTAAGCAGCAGATGACGGGAATCGAACCCGCCTCCCCAGCTTGGGAAGCTGGTGTTCTACCGATGAACTACATCTGCACAACACAATCATTATATCATATTTTTTTAATTTTGCAAGTATTTGTTTTTATTTTTTTTATTTTTCATTTTTATTTTATAATTAAAGGAATTGCTCAAAGAAAACTGCCTAAGTAAACACAGTTCCTGCGCCCGACAGCTTGTGGGCGCATAAAGGTCTGCTTTGGCAATCATTCATCATGAAAGCATGAAAACCTTCGCACCGTCAATTCTCTGCTTTTTATTTTTTCACCGGCAGATACAGTTCAATATAGGATGTTTTTAATTTCCCTTCCTGGTAATGATTCCAGAGATACTGTGCATGGACTTCTCCGGTCAGCGGGATGTTTTGCTGATTTGCCCAGGAAATCATTTTCTGCATATCCTCCCACTGCGGAGAAACGGTTTTCGACGCATAAATGGTGTACACGCATTCATCGAAGGAAAAGAAGGGGGCATTTTTTGCATATTTTTCCAATCCAAGCTGTCTGACGGCATATTCTTCTAAAATCAGATAGCACTGATGGTTCACCGCCCTGTCCCCCTGCAGATTCCACTGTTCATGAAGATAGCAGTTTAATTTTTTATCTTCGCCAAGTGCCTTAAACCATTCTTCGCGCACAGCATCATAATGCGGCACGGACGGGGAAAAGATATAGGTTCGGGGAATGGATCGGAGAACATACTGCTGAAAATACTTCCGGATTTTTTCCCTGGTATAGCGGGTGGCAATAAGCTGGCGCAGGATCTGCTGGTGCTGGCGTATAAGCTTTTCTTCCTCCTTTACCCGAACCTCAAGACAGTCGCACATGGCCTCTAAACTTCCGTCCCCGCAGATTGTCTGGATATCCAGAATACTGCACTGAAGCTTGCGCAGAAAAATCAAATCCAAAAGCAGCTGGATATCTTCTCCCGAATAATAGCGGTATCCGTTCGCCGCTTTTCTCGGCACAATCAGCTTCTTTTTTTCATAAAAACGCAGCGTATCCCTGGTTACATTTAAAAGTTCAGCAACTTCTCCAATCGAATATTCCCGTCCCATATTTCTTTGTCCCCTGTTGTTTATTTTCCTTAATCCGTTTTCTTTTCGCTTCCCCGGTAAGTAATCTTTCCTTTGGCATCGGTGCAGTAATAGGTATCATCAGCATCCTTGACATTATTCTTTTTCTTCTGGATTGCACCTGTGGTATTGACCAGATATTCCTCGCCGTCAAAGCTTACCGGTTCTATCTTTAAGTCTTTATCCGCCTTTAATTTACGTCCTTTAATGTAAATTGCATTGTCGGAAATGCCATGGATTCCCTGTCCGTTGGAGCGGAAACCAAAGGTATAATCGTCATCCAATTCAATCTGCACATTCTTCTTGGTTGCCATTACGCCGTCTTTCGGTGTATTGCCAAAGTAATAAATGAAACATTCCTCATCTTCATCCGGCATATCGGCAATATCTTCAATTTCCTTATAACTGGAAATTCGGTTGTTCTCGTCAAAGGTAAGGGCATATAAACCTTCGAGCATTTCTCCCTTTTCGTTAAATGCATATTTATAGCCGTCCACAGTCTTTATCTGGCTAATGGCAAGTTTTCCGTTTTTATCGGCATAGAACCAGTACTCCGTATCATCGGCGTAACCTTCCGGATCAATATCTTCCGTAGGAACGGTGTAGATCCATCCGCTGGCTCTCCAGCACTCGTCAGGACTGCTGTAATACTTCAGGCTGCTGGCCGAGGCTGTGGAAGGTGTTGCATTAGAAGAACTTGCATCGGAAGGCAGAACATCATTCCACTTAAACAGTGCAACGCCGCGATCGTCAAAAAGATACTTGCGCTTATTAATGGTTTTTTGTGTATCCGTAATCTTCTTTCCGTTTACTCCAAAATAAAACCAGTAATCGCCGTCTGCCTCGTCATCGCCCTCCGGATCATCCACCATTATCCGTTTCCATGCGTTAATAATGGCATTTCCGCCTTCTCCAGGCTCCCCGCAGTAATATACACCGTCGGTCCAGCCCTCCTCATCCGTGAGCCTCTGGGCATCTTCACTAATCCAGCCGTACAGCATTCTTCCCTCTTCATCGAAAGCATATTTTTTTCCGTCAATGGTTGTTAATCTTGCCTTTCCCGACGTATTTTTTGCAGCTTTCCCCGTGGCTCCGAAATAATACCAGCAAGTTCCGTCCGGAAAGGCGTCACTGTCGCTGTCATCCTCCAAAAGCCGCCACTCATTCGTTACCCTGGCACCGTCCTCATTAACATAGTAATAATCATCGCCCTGTTCAATAATCTTGCTGACGGCCATATTTCCGTCTTCTTCCAGATAAAACCATCGATCTCCGGCATCATTCTTTTTCCAGGTATCCGTCACCCGGTTTCCATGGCGATCCAGATAAATCCAGCTTCCATTTTCTTTCTGCCAGCCGCTTGCTGCAAGAGCCGGAACCGCACAGAACATCGTCATCATCGCTGCTGCCGCCATAATCTGCGGAAGTCTTATTGCATTGTTTTTCATTTTGTAATCTCCTTTCAACGCTCTTTAAATTCACCCGTTTTTCCATTTTGATTTTCCATTTTCTCGGGTTATCCGGTTGTTTTCCGGTACACACTCAGGATAAACTATGGAGCAGGTCTAAGGTCAAGCGAAGTAAGAAGACCGTAAAACAATGTAATAATCTTTAACAAATTTAACCAGGTTTGTAAAAAAAATGTTGGAAATTTCTCATTGACTATGGAGTTAGCCCAGGGATTACAATGATCTTGCTTTCAAACACTCTCACTAAGTCCTGCCTTGCTTAAATCATATCAATAAGCACGACAGGACTTTATTCATTTACGGCAGTGCACGCACTTGCAGGTACATAGAGGTTTCTTTAAAACTCCGCTGCCAATTACCGGGCAGCCGCCAGAGCAACCCCCTTTTTTATGGTTTTTTTCTCCAGAAGCCGCCCGCCTGCACCCAGTACTGCCGCCCTCTCGCACACATTTCCCACACCGGTGGTCTGTTCTACAAAAGGCGAAAAAGAAAACTCCCCTTTTACGGCAGCAAGTTCCCGGGGAGAAAAAAAGCACAATTCCCAATGCATTTCCAGACACAATTCCTGTATAGCTTTTTCTTCTTTTTTTAAGGTAATCGTCGCTATTTTCTTTACTGCCTGCGGCCAGATCCCCCATGCATCCAAAGCTTCCATAACCTGTAATTTAAGTATTTCTTTATCGATATCTTTCCGGCACCCAAGGCCAAGCGTAACCACACGCGGAACAAGCTGAAGCGTGTTTTCTCTGGGAATTTTTTCCTCCCATCTCTCCTTTTTCCAGATAGCAAGATACAGATTGATTTCCCCGATCCGGTTCGTTCGGCACCCCCAAAACACAGGCAGTTCCTGCACCGGACAATCCCCGAATACACCGATAGAACTTCCTTTAAGCACTGCCGCTGACATCTCTTTTGCCAGCCTGCGATCCGTAATCCAAAGCCCCTTTTCCCGTGCAAAAACATCCACCGCAAAACATCCCCGCAAGTCTGTAGCTGTAGTAATTACCGGGACTGCACAGAGAAACTCTGCCAGCATCCGGGCAAACTCATTCGCCCCGCCAAGATGACCAGACAGGATCGGGATAACAAACTTCCCCATTTCATCGACAACCACCACAGCAGGATCGGTAAATTTATCTTTAACCCAGGGTGCTATCGCACGCACAGCAATTCCTGCAGCCCCGACAAAGACCAGAACCTGCACCGCCGAAAACTGCTCTCCCGCCCATGAAACCACAGAACCCATCGTCCTTTGATCGTCTGTACATTGATATCCATTTTCCTGTAATTTGCTGATAATTTTCTCTGCCAGCCGTTTCCCTTCTGCGGTAAATGCAATAACTGCTGCTTTTTTCTCCTGTTTTTCCGTCATATGTTTTTCCGTCATAGATAACCTCATCTCTATCATACAGATTGCCCTATCAGCAATCAAAAACCAGAACCCTGCCCCGTCAAAAACAAAAAACCAGAGCCTTCCCAAATCACTGTTCAGAAAACCCCTGGTTTCTTCCTCGGTCTTTACCTTATCCTTTATTTTTCCTTACCCTATTAAAGCAGAACATCTTCCAGGCTTCTCTTCGGCACATAATGCACCTGCTCTTCGTCCCGGTAATAGCGGATATCGCCGTCCTCTCTGACCGGAACCATCACCACCTTTTCCTTGGGCTTTCCCAGAGCCAAAAGCAAATCCAAACTGTATTTTTCCTGATCAATGCCCAATATTTCCGCTGCTTTTTCGCGCTTAAAGCTGGCGATCATACATCCGCCAAAGCCCTTTTCCACGGCTCCAAGCATCATGGTCTGCGCGGTAATTCCATTATCCCACATCTTATTCTTTCCAAGACGCAAATCACAGCAGATCACAATATAGCCCGATGGGCGCTCGCCTTTTTCCGGCCCGTCCCAGTCCGGCAGAGCACCTGCCCAGCCGATACAGGAAAAGAGTTTTTCGCATTCTTCCTCCGTAAATACCAGGCGGTACTTTAACGCCTGCGAATTTGCCGTAGAAGCCGTCAGCCTGGCCAAATCCACCAGCTCTTTTAAGTTTTCTTCGCCAATCCTGTCGTTCTCGAAAAATCTGCGGTACGAGCGGCAGTTTTCCACCAGTTTTTTTACACATCCTGCTTCCATGGCAGTTCCTCCTTTGCAAGCTGAACTTTATCCTTCCCGTTTTCCTCCGGCACTGCAGCACTGCTCTTTGTCCCGTCCGCCGTGGAACCTGCAGCCCTCCCCTCCTCTTTCTGAAGGCTAACCCTGTCGCCGTCGTTTTTTCCTTCACTATCCTTTTTTCCCGTTACCCGGTGGAAGATTTCCATAAATTCTTTTCCGGTGATGGTTTCTTTTTCAATCAGGAATTCGGCAATCTTATCCATCGCCTCCCGATTTTCACCCAGAAGACGCTTGGCTTCCTCATAAGAAGCCTTTAAAATCGCCATAACTTCCTTATCAATATCCGCCTCGGTTGCATCGGAACAGTTTAATACCGCCCGTCCGGAGAGATACTGGTTTTCCCGGGTTTCCAGACCCATCAGCCCGAACTTTTCCGACATGCCGTACTGGGTCACCATAGCCCTTGCAATCTTTGTTGCCTTCTCAATATCATTTGCTGCACCGGTCGTTACGGTATCAAAGACAATCTCCTCCGCAGCCCGTCCGCCCAGGCAGCCAACCAGCATAGCTTCAATCTCTTTCTTTGTGTTCAGATATTTTTCTTCTTCCGGCACCTGCATCACATAGCCAAGTGCTCCCATCGTCCTTGGAACAATAGTAATTTTCTGCACCGGCTCGGCATCTTTTTGCAGGGCATTCACCAGCGCATGGCCTACTTCATGGTAGGAAACAATCCGCCGCTCTTCCTTGCTTAAAATCCGGTCTTTTTTCTCCTTGCCTACCAGAACCACTTCCACGGCCTCAAATAAATCCTTCTGCGAAACCGCCGTGCGCCTGTTCTTTACCGCATTAATCGCCGCCTCATTCATCATATTGGCAAGGTCTGCACCCACGGCACCGGAGGTAGCCAGGGCAATTTCTTCAAAATCAACGGTTTCATCCAGAAGCACATTTTTGGAATGTACCCGCAGGATATTTACCCGGCCCTTTAAATCCGGCTTATCCACAATTACCCTTCGGTCAAAACGTCCCGGGCGAAGAAGTGCGGGGTCTAATATCTCCGGGCGGTTTGTCGCACCGAGAACAAGAAGTCCCTTTGAGGAGTCAAAACCGTCCATCTCGGAAAGCAGCTGATTTAAGGTCTGCTCCCGCTCGTCATTTCCCCCGCCGTAACGGGAATCTCTGCTCTTTCCTATCGCGTCAATCTCGTCAATAAAGATAATACAGGGTGCTGATTCCTGAGCCTGCTTGAACAGGTCACGGACACGGGAGGCACCCACGCCCACAAACATTTCCACAAAGTCCGAACCGGACAGCGAGTAAAACGGCACATGAGCCTCGCCCGCCACCGCCTTGGCAAGCAGAGTCTTTCCTGTTCCCGGAGGGCCGACTAAAAGTGCGCCCTTGGGAAGCTTTGCACCAATCTGGGTATATTTTGCCGGATTATGCAGAAAATCTACAATCTCCGTCAGCGACTCCTTCGCCTCATCCTCTCCGGCCACATCCTGGAAGGTAATTCCGGTTTCCTTCTGCACGTAAACCTTGGCGTTGCTCCGGCCCACGCCCATGATTCCGCCGCCGCCCATGCGCTTCATCATAAAATTCATTAAGATCACGATAAAGATAAAGGGAATCACAAAGCTGATAATGGATTCCAGAATCATGCTGGTATCCTGCTTTTCCTCCTTCATCTCAATACCGGCTTCCTTTAGCTGCTCGGTCAGAGTAAAGTCCCTGGCAACCAGCACCGTATAGTAATACTTAACCAGCGGATACTGGGAAGTAATCTCCTTCGTCGGTTCTAACTTGGCCTCCGACCCGGTGAAGGTTACAGATTCAAGCTGGCGGTTTTCAATCATATCCAAAAACTCGCTGTAGGTAAACTCGTGGGTTGAATTCTTTGTCACCACATCCTTCATCAAACCGATAACCAGAAAGGTAATCACAGCCGCCACCAGCCAAACAATTACGGTTTGACCGCCCTTGGGGATTTTGCTGTTGTTATTATTTTCGGGTGTATTGTTATTATCCATAAATCTTTTACTCCTCCATCTGAATACGTTACTGTTCACAGATTCACAGTAAACCATCATGCGCCCACAAGCAGCCGCACCACCACAGATGAACGTCTGCTGGGCGCACTTGGAATACCTGAATGAAATCGCCTAGTCGGCGATGGACTTTCATAGTAACCTGAATACGCCCATTTTGCGCTATTCCATACTATTATAGTGTCAGTTTCTCCATAAATCAAGGAAAAGAAAGTGGAAAAAGTTAAAATTTTTATTAACGCATAAAAAAAATGACGGGTTCCATACTAAATGATGCAGGAAACAGGAGCAAAACGCAAAGAAAGGACAAGGTAAAAGAAATGATAAAAACGGATGGAAAGAAACCCAAAAAAGGCCAGTGTGCAAAAGATCAGCATTTTAATAAGAAGCAACCCGATCATCTTTCGGCAAAGGACGTGGGAGAAATGGGATTTCACCGGGAATTTCATGACCTGGATGTTCCGGTCTGTTCCGCGGGCGACTGCACAGGACTGATTCCCACTCCTCCGCAGAGCGATGCCGAACAGGAATCCTACGAGGAATTATACCCCTATCTGCCAAAAGCCATGAATAAAAAATAGGTTGTTCAGTTTTTGAGGCAAAGAAGGTTCCTGTTCCCATCATTCACAGCAACAGGAACCATTCTTATCAACTTTTCGTCTATTTTTTCCCTTTACAAATTTTATTTTTCTTCTATAATAGACCAGAGAAAGAACACGAAATACAAATTATGAAAAATAAAACAGGAGGAATACTGATGAATAAAGACTTAACTTCAGGCAACCCGCAAAAAGTACTGTGGGCATTCTGCCTTCCGCTGTTTGGAAGCATTATCTTCCAGCAGCTCTACAATATCGCCGACTCCTTAGTTGCCGGAAAATTTATCGGCGAAAATGCCCTGGCAGCCGTGGGAAACAGTTATAATGTCACCCTGATTTACATAGCCTTTGCTTTTGGCTGCAATATCGGATGTTCGGTTATCGTATCCCAGTTTTTCGGCGCAAAGGATTATCTGCGGATGAAAACCTCGGTCTATACGACCCTGATTGCCAGTTCTGTTCTCTGCCTCTTCCTGATGGCAGCAGGTTTCCTCTTATGCAGTCCTCTGCTGGTATTAATGAAAACACAGCCGGAAATCATGGCAGATTCCCAACTATATTTAAGAATTTATATCTGGGGGCTTCCCTTCCTGTTTTTTTACAATATTGCCACGGGAATCTTTTCCGCACTGGGCGATTCCAAGACGCCGTTTATCTTCCTGGCCTTTTCCTCCACGGCAAATATCCTGGTCGATATCTTATTTGTAAAAACCTTTGCCATGGGTGTGGCGGGTGTGGCCTGGGCAACATTTTTGTGTCAGGGAATTAGCTGTGTGCTCTCGGTTCTCTTAGTATTAAGACGACTTGCCGCCATCAAGACCAGCGAAAAATACAGCCTTTTTTCCTGGGAACTCTTTAAAAGAATCTCCATTATCGCCGTCCCAAGTATTATGCAGCAGTCCTTTATCTCCGTTGGAAATATCATGATTCAGGGATGTATCAACGGCTTTGGCGTAAGTGTAGCCGCCGGTTATGCCGCCGCCGTTAAACTCAATAACCTGGTCATTACCTCCTTTTCCACCATCGGAAACGGAATGTCCAACTACACGGCACAGAATATCGGAGCAAAAATCTATCCCCGGGTAAGAGAGGGCTTTAAAGCGGGATTAAAGCTGGTATGGACGCTGTGCATCCCGCTCTGTTTCCTCTATATCTGCCTGGGAAAATATCTTCTGCTCTTATTTATGGATCAGTCCTCGGCAAAAGCCTTAGAAACCGGACGGCAGTTTCTGTGGATTTTATCCCCGTTCTACTTTGCCATCTCCGCAAAGCTGATTGCCGACGGTATCCTGCGGGGGGCGGGGGCAATGAAGGAATTCGTGGTTGCCACCTTTACCGACCTTACCCTGCGCGTAATCCTGGCCTTTGTCTTCTCGGGGATTTTAGGCTCCGCGACGGGTATCTGGCTGGCCTGGCCTGTGGGATGGTTGATTGCCACCGTAATTTCCCTGTTCTATTACCGCCGGCTCTTTGCCGTCAGGTCGTAACGGCAAACTGACTGTTGTACAGTTCGGCATAGAAACCCCCCTGCTCAAGCAGACGTTCATGGGTTCCCTGTTCGATAATATGTCCGTCCTTCATCACCAAGATAACATCGGCCTCCCGGATGGTGGAAAGCCGGTGCGCAACGATAAAGCTTGTGCGCCCTTCCATCATCTTGGAAAAGGCTTTTTGAATCCGGATCTCCGTGCGTGTATCGATAGAAGAAGTCGCCTCGTCTAAAATCAGCATCGGCGGAAGACAGAGCATTACACGGGCAATGCATAAAAGCTGCTTCTGCCCCTGGGATAAATTCCCTCCGTCTTCAGAAATCACCGTATCATAGCCCTGCGGCATACGCTTGATAAAGCTGTGCGCATGGGCTTCTTTTGCTGCTGCAGTCACCTCTTCGAGCGAAGCCCCCGGACGTCCGTAGGCGATATTTTCCCGGATGGTCCCGGATTTCAGCCAGGTTTCCTGCAAAACCATCCCGTAGCTTTCGCGAAGACTTTTCCGTGTCACCTTGCGGATATCCCTTCCGTCCACGAAAATCCCTCCGCCGTTGACATCGTAAAAACGCATTAATAAATTAATAACCGTCGTCTTCCCGCAGCCGGTAGGCCCGACTAAAGCCACCCTCTGCCCCGGTTTTACCTTCAGACTGAAATCTTCAATTAACTTCACTTCCGGAACATAAGAAAAATCCACATGGTCGAGTTCCACCTTTCCCTGTACATCCTTTAGCACAGCAGCATCTTCGGCTTCTTGGCGGATTGGCACCTGATCGATCAGTTCAAACACCCGCGCCGCCGAAGCCAGGGCATTCTGCAGTTCCGTAACCACTCCGGAAATCTCATTAAACGGTTTGGTATACTGGTTGGCATAGTTTAAAAAGCTGGTAAGCTGTCCTACGGATAAAAAGCCGCGGATAACCCCGTAAGCGCCCGCCGTTCCCACACCGGCATAGACCAGACCGTTGACAAAACGGGTCGCCGGATTGGTGATCGAGGAAAAGAAGGTTGCCCTAAGGCTGTAAGCCGCCAGACGTCCATTAATCTCTTCAAACTTTTTCTGGCCCTCCTTCTGCTGGCCAAATGCCTGAACCACCTTAAGATTGCCGAGATTTTCGTCAATTAAAGACGTAAGTTCTCCCCTTGCCTCAGACTGCTTCTGGAACATGGCAAAGGTCTTTCCGGCAATAAAACTGGCAACCAAAAAGGAAACCGGCGTAATGACCACCACCACCACCGTAATCAGCGGGTTAATCGAAAGCATGAATAAAAGCGTCCCCACAATCGTCATTACCCCGGTAAAAAGCTGCGTAAATCCCATAAGAAGCCCTTCGGAAAACTGGTCAATATCGGCAATAATCCGGCTGACCAGATCTCCGGCCGGGTGGGCGTCAAGATAGCTTAAAGGCAGTACTTCCAAATGGTTAAATGCCCGGGTGCGGATATCCTTCACCACTTTATAGGTAATCACGTTATTGATATGGTTCATCAGCCACTGGGAGGCTGCGGTCGCCAGCACGATCACCCCTATTTTTTTCAATATCCCCAAAAGTGCCGCATGATTTATCCCGCCCGGCGGTTCAATAATCAAATCCACTGCCTGTCCGATTAACACCGGCACATACAAGGTCAAAGCTACGGTAATCGTCGCCAGAAGAATCGAAGCCGCAACCCCTGCACGGTATCTTTGGATATAGGTCAGAATCCTCTTTAATGTCGCTTTGGATGTTGCCTTATCCAGTTTTTTCTTACCTGCCATCCCGTTCTACCTCCTCCTTAGAAAGCTGAGAAAGACAAATTTCCCGATATAATGCACAGCTGCTCAGCAATTCTTTATGTGTGCCCTTCCCTGCCAGTTTCCCATCGTCCAGCACCAGGATCTGATCGGCGTTACGGATAGTTGCTGCTCTCTGTGATACTAAAAACACCGTCATATCTCCGGTATTTTCCTTAATCGCCCTGCGCAGACGGGCATCTGTGGCAAAATCAAGGGCCGATGCGCTGTCGTCTAAAATCAGGATTTCCGGTTCCCTCACCAGGGCACGGGCAATGGTAAGACGCTGCCTCTGTCCGCCGGAAAGATTCCTTCCGCCCTGCTCAATGTACAAATCCAGTCCCTTTTTTTTGCCGTCCACAAACTCCCTGGCCTGGGCGATATCCAGGGCACGGTAGATTTCCTCATCCGAGGCATCCTTTTTGCCCCACTGCATATTTTCCCGCAGACTCCCCTTAAATAAAACAGCCTTCTGGGGAACTACGCCGATTTTTTCCCGAAGCTTTTCTAACGGATAATCCCGCACATCCCTTCCGTCCAGGCTTACCTGTCCCAAAGCAACATCGTAAAAACGAGGAATCAGGTTGACCACGGTCGACTTTCCCGAACCGGTTCCGCCGATAATTCCTATGGTTTCCCCTTTCTTCACTGAAAAATCAATCCCGGACAGGGATTCTTCCTTAGCCCCGGCATAGAGAAAGGATACCTGATCAAAAACAAGCTTTGGCAGCGAATTTTCCTGGCTGGCAAAAACTTTATTCTTTTCTTTAATGCTTGGTTCCATCTTAAAAATCGTATCTACCCGGTTCATGCAGGCGACCGACTTGGAAATAATAATCATCAGATTTGCCAGCTTCACCAGTTCCACCAGGATCTGCGACATATAGTTGACCAGGGCAACGACTTTTCCCTGTGTGATAATCCCTGCGCCGACCTGCAAAGCCCCAATCCAGACCACAGCGATAATGGCAAAGTTAATCATAATGTAGGTCACGGGGTTAAGCAGAGCCGAAATCTTTCCGACAAACACCTGGAAACGCACCAAAAGGCCGTTTTCTTCCTCAAAGCGGGCGGTTTCGCTCTTCTGACGGTTAAATGCACGGATAACCCGCACACCCATCAGATTTTCCCGGGTGGTCAGCATAACCCGATCAAGCTGTTTTTGTACTTTTTTATAGAGAGGCATGCTAATAAGAAGAATACCGAAAACCACAACCGAAAGCAGGGGAATAACCACAACAAAGGCCATAGCGGCTTTAACATCCACAGTAAATGCCATAATCATCGCGCCGAAGACCACGAAGGGGGATCGCAGAAACAGACGCAAAACCATGTTGATTCCGGTCTGTACCTGGTTGATGTCGCTGGTCATGCGCGTAATCAGGGTAGAGGTTCCTACCGTGTCGATTTCCGTATAGGATAAGTTAGAAATATGCTGAAACAGGTCGTTGCGCAGACAGGTTGCTGCGGATACGGAAGCTTTGGCGGCAAAATACTGCGCCGTCAGCGAACAGGCCAGGCCGATAATGCCCAAGAGAATCAACAGACCGCCCTGGCGGAGGATGTAGGCGGCGTTGCTTTGCTTAATGCCCACATCAATCATACTGGCCACAACTAACGGAACAAAGAGTTCAAAGCTGGCTTCCAGCATTTTGAACAGCGGGCCGAGGATGCTTTCCAGCTTGTAGCCGGATAAATAGTGTAACAGTCTTTTCATTTTCCTTTGCAGTTCCTTCCTTTTTTATTGGGGGAATTCGCCTATAAAGCGTTTGTGTATTACCATATCGAGGTAATCCCGTAATAGTATAACATTAGTTTTTTTGCGGGGCAAGGTTGCTCTTGAAAAAAAAGGATGTTATACTGGAGGTAAATGTTTTTTTAACCTATCAAGGAAGTCCCCCGCTTCTAAGTCGCAAAGACGAAAGCGGTGGGATGGGGGACTTGCTTGTGTCAGGTGGGGTGCAAGCCCCATCTGACAAGCTGCGATAGCAGCATAGGATTACGAGGAAGTAGCGGAGCGGATTCCGAGTTTCCTTTGACTTTTTTACAAAATTCTTTACAAAAATCATGTCACTGTTTTTGTTTTTTCAGGAGGAAGATTCATGAATAAGAACGATATTATTATTATCCATGGTACAAATTATAAGGAGATGGCGATGCAGGTCTTAGAGAAGGCCAACGTGGCAGAGGATATCGGGGATAGGGAAAAGTCTGTAGCTTTAAAGCCGAATCTGGTTCTGGCGGCACATCCGTCGGGAGGTGCAACAACGCACAGTGAGCTGCTGGCCGGAGTAATTGAGTATCTGCTGGGGAATGGGTTTAAAAATATCTCCATTATGGAAGGGTCCTGGGTGGGCGATCATACGGAATCGGCTTTTTCTGCAGCGGGATACCGGGAAATTTCGCGCAGATATGATGTGCCTTTGATTGATTTGCAGAAGGATACCTATAAGGAGTACGACGCCAAAGGGATGAAGATTCGGATGTGCGATAAGGCAGCCGCTGTGGACTATATGATTAATATGCCGGTGCTTAAAGGGCATTGCCAGACCGTTGTAACCTGTGCACTGAAAAACAATAAGGGAATTATTCCCAATGTGGAGAAGAGGAAGTTTCACACGATGGGGCTGCACAAGCCGATTGCCCATTTAAATGTGATTGCGCCCAATGATTTTATCCTGGTGGACAATATCTGCGGGGATTTGGACTTTGAGGAAGGCGGAAACCCGGTGACGATGAACCGTGTGCTGGGATTTAAAGATCCGGTACTCTGCGACAGCTATGTGTGCGATTGTATGGGGTATTCGGTTCAGGAGATTCCTTATATTCCGATGGCAGAAAAATTAGGGGTTGGAAGTACGGATACCGCGAATGCAAATTTCATATACTTAAATGAAGATCATGCGGGAAAGGCAAAGTTTAAGATGACCAGACGGGTGCAGAATCTGGCAAAGTTTGCCGATCCTAAGGACGCCTGCAGTGCCTGCTACGGGTCACTGATCTATGCGCTTGACCGATTAAACGACCGCGGAGCTCTGCACAAGGGTCTTACCCCGGTTTGTATCGGGCAGGGATATAAAGGAAAAAGCGGAGAAATCGGCGTGGGACAATGCACCTGCGGCTTTTCCAAGTCATTAAAAGGCTGTCCGCCAAAGGCCATTGATATGGTGAAGTTTTTAGAGGAAAACTGGAAATAAGGAGAAGGGAACGGACGATTGATGATTCAGGCTTTGCTTTTTGCATTTCAAATTAAGGATAAATATGCAGAGGATGAGGTTTCGGTTTATGCCGCGCAGACATCGTTTTTTATTGTGTTGTCGGCATTTCCGTTTATCATGGTACTGCTTACGGCAATTCAGATGATTCCTTCGGTTTCCAAGGCGGATTTGTTATCGCTTCTGGTTTCTCTGATGCCGCAGATGCTTAAAGCCGCCGTTGTCCGGGTGGTGGACGATTTATTTACAAAATCACCGGGCAAAATCCTCTCCATCACTGCCCTGGCTGCCCTGTGGTCGGCTTCTAAAGGGATGTTAAGCATGTGCAGGGGCTTAAACCGGATTTACGGCTGCCAGGAGAAGCGGGGCTACCTGCTCTCCCGGCTGATCTGCACCGTGTACACATTTATCTTTATGGTAGCGTGCGTGATGTCACTGGTTCTTCTGGTTTTCGGCTCGGCCCTGCAGAACGTAATTATCCGAAAAATCCCTGTTCTGGGGACAATTACAACCTACCTCATCAGTTTTCGTACACTGCTCGCCTTAACCATCCTGACGCTGATTTTTATCGGGTTTTATACCCTGATTCCCGCCCGGAAGCAGAAGGCCCGCTTCCAGCTTCCGGGGGCTGTGTTTTCCACGCTTTGCTGGATTGTGTTCTCGTTTGCATTTTCCATTTACTTTAATCACTTCAGCAGCTTTTCTTATATGTACGGAAGCTTAACAGCCATCGTTCTGCTGATGCTGTGGATTTATTTTTGTATCTGTATCCTGTTTCTGGGCGCGGAAATCAACTATTTTTATGAGCGGGTAAAGGCGGGGAAACAGGAATAGCCCTGCGTTTCCAGATAATGTTTAATCACCGAAATGCAGTTTTCTATACCAAGGCTTCCGGTGTTCAGCATTAAATCATAGTTTTCCGGGCTTTCCCAGTCTTTTCCGGTATAGTACAGGTGGTATTCCCTGCGCTCACGATCCACCCGCTTGATATTTTTCTTTACATCCTTTGGCTCATAATAGCCTTTTTCGGTGATTCGGCGAATCCTTGCATCCATATCGGCATAGAGAAAGATCCGCACCAGACCCTCCGTGCCGTCCAGCACATAGTCTGCACAACGGCCTAAGATCACACAGTTCTCTTCCGCTGCCAGTTTCTTAATCACTTCCGACTGAAAGCGAAACAGGTTATCAGCGGAAATTAAATCCGAACCAAATGAAGGAAGCTTTTGCTCCGGGGTTAAACCGGAAACAATCCGGTAGAGAAGCTTATTCCCGGCCCGTTCATCCGCTAAGTGGAAATAGCTTTCCTTAATGCCGCTTTTGTCTGCATTCATCCTGAGAATATTTTTATCGTAAAAGCCCAAACCCAGTTCCTTGGCCAGTTTCGTCCCTATCTCGCTCCCACCGCTGCCGTACTGTCTGCCAATGGTAATAATTAAGCGTTTCTCCTTCATCACCTGCACCTCACTTTTCCAGAATGTTTCTTGATAAGTGTATTTCCTGATAATTGTACTTCTAAATCAAAAATTCTTTATTCCTCTGCTTTGTCATCCACTTCCCATATCCTTGCATTCACTGTCAGCAATCCGTTTTCGTCGATCGTCCAGTGGCTTTCCCCGCTTACCCAGCCATAGAACTGCACCGGAGATTTCAGAGCCGTGAGGATAAGCTTGTCCATAAACGGCGACGGGCAGACCTCCTTCCAGTTTTGCGGAAGCTGGCACTGACAGGTTCGCCATTCATTATAAGGATAGACGTAAGTTTCCCCGTGCTCGTACTGCACCAGTGTGGGGCGAAACAGGTTGGAAAGAGTAAAAAAAGCCTGGTTGTACCAGTCCGCCGTGCTGGGTCGGACAGCCTTATCGTAGGCAATACTTTCATCCGGGATATTGGGATCATAAAGCATTACTGGGCCTGTCGCCGTGTAAGGATCGGCATATTCGGGGTAATAACAGTAAAATGTCCCGTCCGGCTGGATATAACCGTACTCCCATTCACCTGAAGTCGCCATCTTCCCCAAATTCGGGCCATCACTGTCAATCATATAATAATAAGGCCCGCCCTCTTCCACCTGACGGCACCCGATATCCAGATAACCGTTAGAATCAAAATGATACCAGAAGCCGTCAATCATCTTCCAGCTTGATGCCGGATGCGTCCCGTCCTCTTCATGATATTCCCACTTCCAGTTTTCCGGACCAATAAACATCCATGTTCCGGCCTGTGCTGTTTGTACACCAGAGAGAGATATCGTCAGCGCGGCAGTCAGCGCGGTTAAGCCTTTCAAAAGTTTCTTCATCGCCAAAGCCTCCTCATTTTCTGAAAGCAATCTTTATTTATACAAAAATTATACCAAACCAAACCGAGCAATGCAATCCTTTAAACATAGAAATAAATACAGAAATGTAAACTTTAAAAAACATATGGTTGACATTTCCTTTTTTCCATATTATGATGATAGCATGGTTCAGAAGTCAAAGACAAAGGAAAGAAAGGAAAAGAAAAATCATGGCAAATCGTTATCACACATCTATCCCCTCCCTGCAGCAGAAAACAGCCGCAGGAATGAAGGTACAGGAAATCGTCTACTGCGGAATTTTTACCACATTGATTGCCGCAGGCGCGTTTATTAAAATTCCGATTCCCGTTGTACCATTTACCTTGCAGTTTTTATTTACAATGTTAGCCGGACTAATCCTGGGCGGAAGGCTGGGGGCTGTCTGCGTGGCGGTCTACATGCTTCTGGGACTTATCGGGCTTCCGGTATTTGCCGAGGGCGGCGGAATATGGTATATCTTAAAACCCAGTTTCGGCTACATTATCGGTTTTTGCGTTGCTTCTTATGTCACCGGAAAGATGGTGGAAACCATGCACAACCTGACCCTGGCCAAATATCTTATTGCCAATTTCACCGGACTGTTCATCGTCTATGCCATGGGAATGCTTTACTATTATATCATCTGCAACTTTGTTATCCATACACCGATTGGGGTCTGGCCTTTGTTTTTATACTGCTTTATCCTGGCCGTGCCGGGGGATATCTGCCTGTGCATCCTGGCCGCATTTTTAGCCAGAAGATTAAGAAAGGTGACGAATTTATCATGAATGAACATTTTATAAAAAACTTGCAGGAAAAAATTTATGACGGCGCACTAATCAGCAGGGAAGAGGCACTTGCGCTCATCCATGTCCCCCTTGAAGAACTTACCCAAACCGCCGATGAAATCCGGGCGCATTTTTGCCGGAATACTTTTGATCTGTGCACCATTGTCAACGGAAAATGCGGAAAATGTTCGGAGGACTGCAAATACTGCGCCCAGAGCGCCCACTATCACACCGCCTGCGAGGAAAGCTACGGTCTTCTCTCCACACAGGAACTTTTAGCACAGGCCAGAGAACATGCAAAACGCGGGGTTCTGCGCTACTCCATTGTAACCTCAGGCAAGGCATTGTCAGAAAAGGAAGTGGAGCAGGTCTGTGAAAGCATCCGCGCTATCCGACGGGAAACAGGGATTGAAGTCTGTGTTTCCTTTGGTTTGTTAAAGGAAGAGCAATTTAAAAAGCTAAAAGAAGCCGGGGCTTCCCGCGTACACTGCAACCTGGAAACTTCCGAGCGGTTCTTCCCCCAGGTATGCACCACCCACAGCTTTGCCGAAAAAAAGGAAACCTTAAAAGCCGCAAAACGCGCCGGGCTTTCCCTTTGTTCCGGGGGCATTATGGGCCTGGGAGAAACGATGGAAGATCGGATCGATATGGTACTTACCGCAAGGGAACTGGGCGTAAAATCCATTCCGGTCAACCTCTTAAATCCTATACCGGGAACTCCCTACGAACATAACCGGATTTTAAGCAATGACGAACTCTGCCGGATAACCGCCATCTTCCGCTTTCTGCTTCCCGACGGCATGATTCGCCTGGCCGGCGGCCGCGGGCTTATCGGGGATAAAGGCGAAAAATGCTTCCGAAGCGGTGCCAATGCAGCGATTTCCGGAGATATGCTGACCACAGCTGGGATTACCGTGGAAACCGATATGGAACTGATGAAGACATTGGGCTATGAAGTGAAGCTGGAAGATACCGGAAAATTATGAAGTAAAGCTGGAAGATGCTGGAAAATAAGGAAGATACAAGATGAGTAAAGCAATATTTATCACCGGTACGGGAACCGACGTGGGAAAAACCTTTGTCACCGGATTGATTTTAAAAAAATTAAACGAAAGCGGAAAAAACGCGGCTTATTTTAAAGCGGCAATGAGCGGCAATGTCTACAGCGAAACCGGGGAACTGATTCCCGGGGACGCCGTATGGGTGAAGCAGGCTTCCGGCATCACACAGCCTGTCCGGGAAATGTGCCCTTACATCTACGAACACGCCTACTCCCCCCATCTGGCATCGCGTCTGGAGGGAAACCCGGTTCGCCTGGACGTTGTAAAAAAGGCATTTGCTAAGGTATGTGAAGCCTACGACTATGTAACCGTGGAGGGAAGCGGCGGCATCCTCTGCCCTCTTGATATCGAAGAAAACGCGGTAACCGGCTTTCATGATTCTTTTCGGAATACCCCGGGGAAAAGCACCGGATTCCCTGACGAACAATTTATCCCTTCCGATCAATCAATCGTTCCAAATAAATTAATAACTCCGGACAAAGACAGACGCCCGCTCTGGCTGGAGGACGTTATCAAAGAACTGGGACTGGCCTGCCTGATTGTCGCCGACGCAGGGCTGGGTACAATAAACAGCGTCGTATTAACCGTCGAATATATGCGTGCAAAACATATCGAAATCAAAGGACTGATTTTTAACCATTTCCATCCGGGGAATGTTCTGGAAGAGGATAATCTGCGGATGTGCGCATGGAGAACCGGGCTGAAGGTTCTGGCCTGTGTAAAAGACAGCGATCATGAACTGGACATCGACGCCGAAGAATTAAGCGCATTGTACAAAATGCAGGGGGAGGAAAAACGATGATATGGTATCCTTATGAACAGATGAAAACGATGAAGCAGCCTTATAAAATTATCGATGCGGACGGGGTTTATCTCTACACTGAAGACCAGAAGCTTATCGACTCCGTTTCCTCCTGGTGGTGTATGATTCACGGCTATAAGCATCCGGTGCTGACCAAAGCCATCAAAGACCAGGCTGACCGCTTTTCCCACGTTATGCTGGGCGGGCTGACCCATGATCCGGTGATGAAGCTCTCCGAAAAATTGCAGGAATTTCTTCCCGGCGATTTGGATTACTGCTTCTTTTCCGACTCCGGAAGCGTAGCCGTCGAAGTGGCACTGAAAATGGCCCTGCAGTTTAACACGAACCGGGGAAGCCGTCGGGATATGGTGCTTTCGCTAAAAAACGCTTACCACGGCGATACCTTTAAAGCCATGGAAGTCGGGGATGACGAGGACTATCATTTCGTCTTTAAAGAGAAAAAAGGCGTGGTGCACATCCCTACGGAAATACCTGCTCTGGAAGAGGCATTTGCAAACTATCATGACCGCTTCTACTGCTTTATCGTCGAACCTCTTTTGCAGGGCGCAGGCGGTATGCGGATGTATGATCTGTCCTTTTTGCAGAGGGCAAGAGAACTTTGCGACGAATACGATGTACTGCTGATTTTTGACGAGGTGGCGACAGGATTTGGACGGACGGGAAACCGGTTTGTCGCCGATCGCGTCTGCCCGGATATCCTGGTACTGGGAAAAGCACTGACCGGCGGCTATATCGGCCACGCCGTAACCGTGGCAAATCATCGGGTATTTCAGGGCTTTTACAGCGATGACAGCCGCCACGCCCTGATGCACGGCCCGACCTTTATGGGAAATGCCTTAGCCTGCAGCGCTGCCCTGGCCTCCATCGAAATCTTTGAAAAAGAAAACTATATGGAAAAAATAAAGAAAATCGAAGCCATCACCCGGCGGGAAATGGACGGCTTTAGCGATCCCAGAATCAAAGAAGTCCGGATCATGGGCGGCTGTGTCTGCATCGAAGTCCACGATTCCCAAACCCTGAAAGGCTTCCAGCAGTATGCCTATGAACGCGGTGTATTCAGCCGTCCGTTTTTAAACTACATGTACGCCATGGTTCCCTATGTGATTGGGGAAGAAGATCTGGTGAAGATTTTATCGGTGATGAAGGCGTGGTTTTAGAGGAGCAAAAACGATCAGGCGGACGATTTTTGGTTCTGCAAATAAATATGCTCCTGCACAATCATCGGATAGCGGATCAGTTCTGTTCCGTCCACATCCTCCCGGTACATATCCACTGCGGTAATCTGTCGGTTTCCGTAGGTTGTATAATAATAGATTCCACGATCCGCATTGCAGCAGGAAGTGTAAAGCGTCTTTTCATATCCGCCGCTCTCCAGTTCACAGCACCCACTGGGCTGCTCCACCGAACCGAGAATGTGGAAAAACTGGCCGACACTCTCCTGCTCCGAATCGCCGGAAACGGAATTCATCTTTACAAAAGCAGCCCGGACAAACCTGGACTGCGAGGATAATCCCCCCGGAAGCCCCAGCGTTCCCATCCCGTGGCAGTAAACATCCAGCGGCAGTCCCTTGGCAAACAAATTCTGCGGCGGCCTGGCCGATAAATGCATATAGTTATTCATCTGAAACATCTGCAGAGGAAAAGCCGGATTATTCGTCAGTATCCCTACCGGATTCGGATAAATATGCATACCATCGTCCACGGCCTCGAGGGTGATAGCCTCCTCTTTATCGGCGATAATCCAGTGAAGCTGCGCCACAGGAAGTTCATCATTAATGGAAATATTGGTAAGATTGACCTTTTCCAGCTTTTTTTGACATTCCTTTACCGTAGCACAGTCGCCAAGAAGCCATGGAATCAGCTCATAGACGGCAAGATTATCCCGTCCCTGCACCGGAAGCCCGTAATAGGCATTTCCGGTAAAATTAAGACCGGCGATGGCAAGCCCCTTTTCATTGACCGCATCATAGTAAAGCGGATAATCCTGCGCGATAAACGCCGTGCCAATCATCGCATAATGGTGCTTTAACGGTTTCATCTCCCTGAATAGAAAAGGATGATTGCGGGGCGTAATCGTAATTTCCTCCCCATAAGAACATCCATGATCCAATGTCCGTCCAAAATAAAAATCCCTGGTTTTATAGGTCGCTGCAGTGCACATGAATCTACCTCCGTTAGAAATGTTGAGAGAACCTTCTATATATCTATATATTCACTTCCTGCCGGGATTCATACAGACATTTTATGCCAGTAACCAGTTCAACAAACTGTCATCCCTTACCGCAATCTCTTCCTCAAATCATTTTATTGGATTTATGGTTCGATATTTCCAAGCATTATCCTTGCTATCCTGACTCTTAAGCCTGTTACACCATTCATTGTACGTATTTACAAGACTATTATGTTTTGCCCAGATTTCTTCTTCTGTCATCACATGTTCATGAATAAAGAATGAACCTTTAGGATAACAAGGGTACTTTTCCAGATAACTTAAAGCTTTAGACTGCAGACTTCTTCCATCAACACAAGCTAAATCTGACTCATCACAGATGCAGTCCTCTTTATAAAAACGCCCATATTTATTATTCTCCTGAAATTGTCCCCTTGAATGCCTTATACAATCTAAAACAACTGAATCCTTTAAAAGAATCAATTTACAGTATTTTTCAAAAGATGTACAAAATTTTCTGTCCTGCTCAGTTTCTATTATTGATGAATCTTTATAAAATAACTTATTTATACAAACCGAAATATCTTTTGAAACTTTAAAATATTGAAAATATTTTTCTATGGAACAAATAAAATAATACTCAGCACATACTAAAGGAAAAATAATTAATTTATATTCATTTTGGAGCGATATTCTTCGGAGTTTACTGTAAATTTTGACAGTTTCAAAATTATCAGGAATCAAATCCATAAAAATATATATCGTTTCATCAAAGCTAGATTCCTGCATCAAATTTTGAACCTTTAAAAGAATATTACCTACACCCCCCATAAAATTAAAACCAGAACTTATCTTATCCGGATACGCCTTTTTAAATAATATGCTCAATAAATCTGTAGATTTATCTTCAAATATATACATATCAGCTTACCTCAATAGCATTTGCCGTCATATTAATATAACACCAATCATAATCGATATTCACCTGAAAATCATTTTTACAATCTACTAAAATAATACAATCATGTGCAGATTTTTCTATTAAAGATAAGATACTGCGATTACTATACATATCTAATCTATCCAGCACTACTAAAGCAAACTTTTTCGGATTTAAAACTGCTGTTATATCTAATCCCCTGCAAAAATCTTCAAAAGTATATCCTGCTACAGGTTCACCATATGCGCTATATTTTTTAACAAGTGAATATAACCTTGATTTGCCTGTAGCAGATTCATTATCAAATACATAAACACCATTATCTAAATTTACATTTATTTTAACACTATATTTTAATAAGCTAAACACAAACAACATCTCCCATAGCTAAATCTGCCGCAAATGGACGCTCACAACAAAGATAATGATTTAATCTCGATATTGTAGAAAACCTATATCCATCTACTTGAATAGAAACCTCTGAGTTACTGTAATCCATAAAATCTATTTCACATTTGGGTAAATAAACAAAACCATGTTTACACCATGCTAAAATCATCCCTCTTGCATTACGTCCACACTCTGTCAGATTAATAATCTTTTCTGGTGAATGCAAAACACATATTGCTGCCTTACATCCGGTACTCATAGCAGAAGTTGGCAACTTAAATCCAAATCGATCAATAAAAGAATAAGGATCTCCAATATTAGGAGAAGCGACTTCTAATTTCCTTAAAAATAAATTTTCTTCTTCAGAACCAGTCAAACCAAATGTTTCAAATTCTTTGTCTACATCGTCAATAAATTGCTTATCCACTGGTAAACTGCCTATGAACAAATGTAACATCTTTTACTCCTTTTGATATATATTCATTGTCTTAAAACTCCATCTGGTCAAAAGAACTGCGATCCCTTACAGCAATCTCTTCCTCAAACCATTTTTTCACGGATTCCCCAAACACTGACTTCACTTCTTCATTAGGGATTCTAAGTGCCATGTTGCCGTCTGCCAGTTTCATTCCTTTCGGCAGTTTCTGAGGCAAAACCTGCGTTAAATATCCTGTCAGGTACAGAATGCTCCACAAATTTTCCTCCGAAGAATGATCAATAGCATAAGTCATATCCTCACGAACCGGTTCCTGAATAACACCGCCTGCAAGCAATGTTTCAAACTTATCGTTGACATTAATATGTGGTTGTTCGATAAATCTTTGGATAATATTGTTATGGCTCGTATCCAGCCAGTAATTATTGGGTTTCGCTTTTCGGTCCGTCATTAAAGCACGAACATGATTAATTACATCCCAGGGACAATATAATTCTCTTTCCCCGAAAACATATCCGTCATACCATTGTTTCATGGCAGACAGCGCATCCTGTAATTGGGCAGCCTGCAGCAATGCATTTACTTCTGCTTCTTTAAATCCAAAATAATCCTGATACTTTTTGCTGGATATCGAATTGGAAATAAAGTTATTTGCACCGGTAAAAATACTTTCCTTGGCAATCCGAAGACATCCGGTAATCACAGCAAATTTCAGATTCCGATTGGACTTCCACGCCATTCCAAGAAAACTGCGCATAACCTCAAGCATATCCTCATAATATTGATGATCACTGGCCTTTGCAAGCGGAACATCATACTCATCAATAAGCAGAATCACGTCTTTTCCATAATAAGCTTTCATCATTCGCAGCAATGTAAGCAATGCCGTTTTCACATCGGACAGCTTTCCATTTTCGCTTTTCAGCCGGAGAAAACGCTCTTTATCTGATTCATCAACCCTGTCACTGTCTGTCAGATATGCATGTTCAATACAAAGTACAGATATCGTATACTGTAAAAGATCGTATGCCCCCTCAAATCTTCTCCCATCCACATCCTTTAAAGTTAAAAACAGCACCGGCCACTGATTCATCCACTTCGCACAAAAACCGGATTCCTTAATTATCTCAAGCCCTTCAAAAAGCTTTTTGCTGTCCTTTCTGCAGTCAAAAAATTCTGCAAGCATACTCATCATAAGCGTTTTCCCAAACCGACGCGGCCTGGTAATCAGGTTTACGTCAAAGGTTTCACTCAGCAGTTCTTTAATAAAACCAGTCTTATCAACATAATAACAATCACTCTCCCGCACCTTTGCAAAATCATCCATGCCATAGGGAAGATTCACCATCGACATTCCACCCAGACCTCCTTTCGTGTTTGTTCTATAATATAATAAGAACACTCCTTCCGGCTTAAATACCTAATGACCAATGTTTTGAAATATCTGTGTACCTTTATTTTTATTTTCCGTATTGTTTTAAAAATGCTGCTGCTTCTTTCTCTGACAAACTTAACTTTTCCCTCATCTGCTTCAAAATTACTGCGTCATCTATCCCCGCCTCCTGGTTTAA
>VSOC01000048.1 GCA_009774615.1 Lachnospiraceae bacterium | reverse complement strand
GTTTTCGCACCAAGGGCTTTGCGGATGCCGATTTCCCTGGTTCGCTCGGTTACGGATACAAGCATAATATTCATAATGCCGATTCCTCCGACCAAAAGTGAGATTGCGGCGATTCCTCCTACGGCAGCGGATAATCCGCCCATAACCTGGTCTACGGAACCCATCTCGTCCACGGCAGTCTGGACGTAGAGCTGTTCGGGGGTTCGGCCCTTTACCTTGGCGATATAATTCGTCAGGCGTTTATAGAAATCCGCCAAATCTACATCTTCCGAGGCAAAGACGTGGAGAGCGCTGAAATAGTCATTGGGCCAGGTTAAGATGGTGTAAGGGATGTAGGCGGCACCGTTATCGCTGTTTCCGCCCATCATCAGCTTCTGAAAAGGGCTCATCTCCTTGCGGTAGACACCGACGACGGTAAAGTCCATGGTATCGCCGTAGAACGTTGTCCGAAACATTTTTCCTACGGCGTTTTCAGTGCCGAAAAGTTTCATGGCGCTGTCTACATCCATCAGGGCGTTGCGTTTCCTTCCCAGGATATCACCTTCATTTAAGTAGCGTCCGTAAACAACATTAACCGGCTGCACATCCTGATAATTATAGTCAATTCCACTAAATTCAAACCGAACTTTATTCCGCCCGAAAACGGCTTCGGCAGTTTCAAAAGCATTGCTGTCCATATAGGCAATTTCATCGCCGAATACCTCCTTGACCCGGGCCATCTCATCTAAGGTGAACCAGTCGCTCTGGCGGAAGTCATCAATCATCCAGGTCCGCACCTGCACATAGCCCTGGGTGATGCCGATATCCTGGTAAAGGCTGGCAAACATACTGCGCATGGTATCGCCGATGGAAACGATGGAGATAACCGAGCCGATACCGATAACAATGCCGAGCATGGTCAGGATGGCACGCATTTTATTGGCGCGGATGGCGGAAAATGCCATTGCCATATTTTCTAAAAGCATGGATTTTCCCCTCCTTTCTTTACATCGCTGACGATCTGGCCGTCGCGGAAGCGGATAACCCGGTCGGTGAAGGCGGCGATGTCTTCTTCATGGGTTACAACAACAACCGTTGCCCCTTCCTTGTGCAGGGCGCTGAACAACTCCATAATTTCCACCGACGAGGCGGTATCCAAGTTCCCGGTCGGCTCGTCGGCTAAAATCAGCGGAGGTTCGTTGGCCAGGGCGCGGGCGATGGCAACCCTCTGGCGCTGTCCGCCGGAGAGTTCGTTGGGCATGTGTTCAAATCTTGCCCCCAGACCTACGCGCTCCAAAAGGGCAAGGGCACGTTCACGCCGCTCTTTTTTGGATAAAATATGGGCGTAGGTCATGGGAAGTTCTACGTTTTTTACGGCGGTCGTCCGGGGAATCAGGTTAAAGGACTGAAAGACGAAGCCGATTTTCCGGTTGCGCACCTCGGAAAGCTGATTTGGGGTTAAGCTTGCCGTGTCAATGCCGTCCAGATAATAGTGTCCCAGCGTCTGCCTGTCCAGACATCCCAAGATATTCATCAGCGTGGATTTTCCTGAACCGGACTGCCCCATAATAGCGACAAATTCGCCGGGCTTGATGGTCAGGTTAATCTTTTTTAAGCCCAGAACCTTAATTGCACCGGTGTCGTAGATTTTTACCAGATTTTCCAGGCGGATTAAATCTTCGGATACATTTTTTGTCATGTAGTCGGGGAGTTTATTCTTCTTTTTCCCCAGACTGCGGATAAGATTACGTTTTACATCCATAGATGCTCCTTGCTGTTTTTGTTCTTTCTATACCATGGTAAACCCACCTTATCAAACTTTTTTTGCTGCCGGCGGATTTTTTCTGGCAGGTTATGTATCAAGAGTTACTGCATCATCGGCATTACCGTCATCCCGTCGGCGTACATCGAAGAGGCCGAGATAACGATGCTGTCACCTTCCTTCAGGCTTCCTTCTTCCAGAGGCAGAAGTTCAACCAGGATATCGCCTTCCACGCCGATTTCCACCGGAACTTCTTTAATCTGACCATTTTCCACCTTCTGCACGCACAGACTTCCGTCATCCTTTTGCAGCAGGGCCGAAGAGGGGGCAGTTAATACATTTTCGGCTTCTTCCAGAAGGATTTCCGCCCGGGCCGTGATTCCGGCAATCAGGCCGCTGTCCTTATCCGAAATCTCCACGGTCGTGGGAATAACCCGTTCGCTCGAACCTCCGCCCTTTTCTTCTCCGGTGGGGGAGATGTTGGCAACGACACCTTCTACGGTTTTTCCGTTTAAGATATCGGCATGGATCGTAACCGGCTGTCCGATCTTGACCTTGCCGATGGAATACTCGCTGACCTTGATTTCCAGTTCAAGCTGATCCAGGTTTTCAATAATAAACATAGGGCGGTCGTCCTCGGGTTTATCGGCAAACTGGCCTACCTTAGTGTTTACCCGGGTTACGGTTCCGCTTATCGGGCTTTTGACCTGCGCGTTTTCCAAGGCTTCCCGGCGTTTTTCCAGGGTAAACGCTGCATTCTTAATCTGTAAATCATAGGATTCATCGGCTGCAGGTCTTCCGCCGACCATATGGAAAGAGGAAAGCTCGCGCAGGGCGTCTGCATAGGTATTCTGTGCATTTTCCAGGTTGACGATCGGCTCGCTTCCGCCCTGGACAAGAATTGCTGTCCGATCTAAGGCAGCTTTTGCCGCCTGGACATTCTGGGCAGCCTTTGCATAACCGTTTTCAGCATCTTTCTGCTGTTTATTGCGGGTGGCTACGGCTAAATCGTATTCGTTCTGTGCCATCTCCACTTCTTTGAGCAGGTCGTCGCTGTCTACAATGGCAAGCACCTGGTCCTTTTCTACATGATCGCCTTCCTTCACCTTTAACTCCAGCACCTCAGCGTGAAGGTTGGATACCACATCGGCACTGTCCGTTCCGGAAACCGGGCCGTTCGTGGTCAGACGGTTCTGTACGGTTCCCGATGTCAGCGCCATCACGGGAACCGGCATGGCTGCTGGTTCTTTTTTTCCTGCAGTTGCCTTAAAGACGATAAAGAGCACTGCTGCAGCCCCCAAAACGGTAAAAACCTTACGTTTGGTACTCCATTTTTTCCTGGGCCTTCTTCCGACGGAATGGCTTTTCTTTCTGCCCTTTTTCGATTTTCCCTCGGGTTCTTCTGCCATCAGCCGTGCAACTTCCCGGTCAAACTCCTGCTCCTCTATACTTTTTTCTCTATCCTCTGCTGTCTTATTTTCTTTATTTTCCATACAAAAATCCTCCTTCTGTCACGTATAACGAAGGAGGATTTCCATTTACTTCAAAATAATCATCACGGTTTTCGCAGATTTACGCAAACCGGCACAATCCGTCAATTGATTATCTGCGCCTCGACAAGTCGCCCGCCGCAGTATTTCTGCCGCAGCCTGGGCTTTTCGATTTTCCCGGTAGGATTGCGCGGAATTTCAGCAAAAATAATCTTTTTTGGACGCTTATAGCGGGGAAGTTCTTTGCAGAAGGACTGAATCTCTTCCTCTGTACACTCCATCTCCGGTTTTACCTCAATAATCGCCGCCGTTATCTCGCCCAGACGCTTGTCCGGAAGGCCAATCACAGCCACATCGTGCACGGACGGGTAAAGACGGATAAAGTCCTCAATCTGTACGGGATAAATATTTTCCCCGCCCGAGATAATCACGTCTTTTTTGCGGTCAACCAAAAAGATAAAACCTTCTTCGTCTTCCATCGCCATATCTCCGGTGTAGAGCCAGCCGTGATCTAAAACTTCTGCGGTTGCCTTGGGGTCGCGGTAGTAGCAGGTCATCACCCCCGGGCCCTTCACTGCCAGTTCGCCGACCTCGCCCCGGGCGACAAGCTGGTGTTTTTCATCGACAATCTTCACCCGCCAGCCGAATCCGGGCACACCGATAGCGCCTACCTTATGAATATTTTCTACGCCAAGATGCACGCAGCCGGGGCCGATGGACTCGCTGAGTCCGTAGTTGGTATCGTATTGATGATCGGGGAAATAGGTCTTCCAGTGACGGATTAAACTGGGCGGAACCGGCTGAGCGCCGATGTGCATTAACCTCCACTGGGAAAGTTCATAGTCCGAAAGCTTTAAGCGACCGCTGTCTAATGCTTCCAGCACATCCTGCGCCCACGGCACCAGAAGCCAGACAATCGTACATTTTTCCTTTGAAACCGCATCCAGAATGTATTCCGGCTTGGTTCCTTTTAAAAGCACGGCCTTGCTTCCCGAAAGCAGGGAACCGAACCAGTGCATCTTTGCCCCGGTATGGTAAAGCGGCGGAATACATAAAAAGATATCCTCCCTGCCCTGTCCGTGGTGGTTTTGCTCCACCCGGCAGGAATGAATCAGGCTTTCATGGTTGTGCAAAATGGCCTTGGGAAAACCCGTAGTTCCGGAAGAGAAATAAATCGCTGCATCGTCCTCTTCCCAGAGGGTAATGTTCGGGGATTTGCTGGAACAGTCCGCGGTGATCGCCTTGTAATCCTCGGCAAAGGAGGGGCAGTTATCACCCACAAAAAACAGTAACCTTCCCTTGCTGATATCATCGGCAATCTCCTCCACACGCCCGATAAACTCCGGCCCAAACACCAGAATATCCACCTCGGCCAGTTCCACGCAGTACTCGATTTCCTCTGCCGAATAGCGGAAATTTAAAGGCACGGCAAGCGCTCCTGTCTTTAAAATTCCAAAATAAATCGGAAGCCACTCCAGGCAGTTCATTAAAAGAATCCCTACCTTATCCCCCTTCTTTATCCCGCGGGACAATAAAAGATTGGCAAAACGGTTCGCCTTCTCATTAAACACCTGCCAGCTGATTTCCCGGCGGTAATAGGCACTGGGACTTGGCTCCATCAGTTCATATTCCTTCCAGGTAACGCGCCTGGTTTCCCTTACCTCGGGGTTAATCTCCACCAGGCAGATCTCCTCCCCATACAGCTGGCTGTTGCGCTCCAGCAATTCTACAATGGTCATGTCTTTTCCCTCTGTCTTTTTCTATATTTTTCCGCCCTGCTGCCATCAATCCTTCCCGACGGCACAGCTTATTCCTTACTGTGAAAGTTCACCGCAGCGCTTATTCTCCAAACCCGGCATGGAAGGCGGCAAGATTAATCTCTACGGTCTTTGGCGGAACCGTACTGCGGATTACCGTTTCCCACTTCTCCCTGGGAAAGGGCAGATGTCTGGCCGCCGCGCCGATCACCACCGTATTAAACACCTTGGCATTGCCCAGTTTTTTTGCCTCCTCCTGGGCATTCACAACGATGGTGGAACAGATACCCTGAAGACGCTCAATAATCCCCTCAGGATACTCTGCCATCCCCGCCGAAACCGTCATCGGTTCAATCTTCTGGTCATTAACAATCAACACGCCGTCCTTTTTTAAAAAATGCACATAGCGCAGGGCTTCCAGCCGCTCAAAGGCGATTAAAACATCTGCCTGGCCTTCCTCGACAATCGGCTCTGCCACCTGATCGCCAAACCGCACAAAGGTTACTACGCTTCCGCCCCGCTGTGCCATCCCGTGAACTTCGGAAATCTTTACATCGTATCCGCCTTCTCTGGCGATACCTCCCAAAACCCGGCTGGTAAGAAGTGTTCCCTGGCCTCCTACCCCGACAATCATAATATTCTTTGTTTCCATTCTACCGTTCCTCTCTATAATGATTTACTTCTTATCGTTCATTCATGCCAGTCCTTCCCATACAGCAGCTTTCAGCCGGCATTAGGCGTAAAGGAAATCGCCTCGAAAGGACAGCGCTGCACACAAAGACCGCAGCCATTGCACATCACTTCATCGATAACGGCACGGCCTTCACTGTCTTTGGTCATCGCCGGACATCCGGGCACCAGACACTGGCCGCATTTTTTACAGACTTCGGGAATAACACGGCATTTTCCCCTGGGAACGGTCGTTTTTAAGAGTGCGCAGGGCGATTTGGCAATAATAACCGAAACCTCTTCCCTAGCCGTTTCTTCCTTTAAAAGCTTCTCCAGGCCCTGGGTATCAAAAGCATCAACCTCATAAACATGGGCAATCCCCATCGCCCCGCAGAGTTTATGCAGATCAATCGCCGGGACAATATCTCCCATCAGGGTCTTTCCGGTCGCTGCATGATCCTGGTGCCCGGTCATGCCTGTGGTTGAATTATCCAGGATAATCACCGTACCTGTACCCTGGTTGTAGACCATGTTCATCAGCGAATTAACACCGGTATGTAAAAAGGTAGAATCTCCGATAACGGCAACCCAGTCCTTGATAAATTCGCGTCCCCTTGCCTTTTCCATACCGTGAAGGCTGGAAATGCTTGCCCCCATGCAGATCGTCGTGTCCACCACCGAAAGCGGAGCTACAGCACCTAAAGTATAGCAGCCGATATCCCCTGCCGCATGAAGTTTTAATTTCTTCAGCACGGAAAATACGCTTCTGTGCGGACATCCGGGACAGAGGATCGGCGGTCTTGCCGGAACCTCGGCGGCAGGGGAATATTCCGGTTTTGTCCCGAGAACCTTTTCCCGGAGAAGGTTTGCGCTGTACTCGCCCTGAACGGTAAAGATTTCCTTTCCAATCACGGAAATTCCCCAGGATTTTATCTGCTCTTCCATCACCGGCTCTAATTCCTCCACCACATAGAGGGTTTTTACGGAGGCAGCAAACTCTTCAATTAATTTCCTTGGCAGAGGATGAACCAGACCAAGCTTTAACACACTGGCCTCAGGCAAAGCTTCCCGCACATACTGGTAGGGAATTCCGCCGGTAATCACACCGATGTTCTTATCCCGGTATTCGATGCGGTTAATTTCCATCGTATTGGCATCTTCTGCCATCATATGTAAGCGCTTCTCCACCGCCAGATGGCGCTTTATCGCATTCATCGGCATCATTACCGTTTTGCGGATATCCTTGACATAGGGCTTATCGGCAGCCTCTTCCCGTTCGCCAAGGCTCACCAGCCCCTGGGAATGGGCAAGGCGGGTTGTCGTGCGGACCATCACAGGCGTATCGTATTTTTCCGAAAATGCAAACGCCAGCTTCGTAAAATCCTTTGCCTCCTGGCTGTCCGACGGCTCCAAAACCGGAACCATGGCTGCCCGGGCAACCATACGGCTGTCCTGTTCGTTCTGGGAACTGTAAATCCCCGGGTCATCCGCGGCAACCAGCACCAAACCGCCGTTCACCCCGCAGTAAGAAATCGTATACAAGGGATCGGCGGCGACATTCACCCCCACATGCTTCATCGACACCAAAGCGCGAACCCCACTGATGGAAGCGCCAATAGCGACCTCTGTTGCAACTTTCTCATTCGGCGACCATTCCGAATAAATCACATCTTTATAAGCTACAATATTTTCACTGATTTCTGTACTTGGGGTTCCCGGATAGGCAGCGGAAACCTTCACTCCCGCCTCATAGGCACCTCTGGCAATCGCTGCATTGCCCAGCATCATCTGCTGTACTCCATCTTCCTTCATCAATATAATTCCACCTTTCTTATGTTCGTACTTTGGGATGTATCTTTAAACCCCGATATTTTGTTATTTTATCATATTTTTATTGCTTTGACTAGGGTTAATATTATCCATTTAATGCGTTGAAGTGATAAAAATTACGGTTCACAAGGGTGCTGCAATGAGGCCGGGAAAAGCAGCGGACAACTATTAAGGGCCCGTTTTCGGCGGACCCTGTCAGGTTTAAAGCGATAACTTCTTGATTTTCCGGAAACAGGCATAGAGTAAAAAGTCTTAATTTCCCAGAATTTTCTTCTGCTTCGCATATACCTTCACATCATAGCAGGCAAATACATCCTCGATAAGCTTTGCCTCCGGCTTCCTGGTAAACATGCTTACCGCCGGAACCAGCACCAGACCAATCAGCATCGCGGCTGCACCGGCATTGATGGGCGACTGTAAAAGCACAGGGAAGCTGCTGCGAAACAGCATATTGAGCATCATCAGGCCGGAGCCGAAGATAAAACTCGTCCACACGGCTGCCTTCGTCGCCTTCTTCCAGTAAAGTCCATAGAGGAACGGAGCCAGGAAAGCACCGGCAAGCGCACCCCAGGAAACACCCATTAACTGGGCAATAAACGTAATATTGCTCTTATACTGAATAATGGCAATCACCACGGAAACAGCAATAAATACAATAATTAATGCCCGCATGATAAACAGCTGCTTTTTATCATCCATATCCTTCATGCATGTATCCTTTAAAAAATCCAGGGTCAGGGTAGAACTTGAAGCCATAACCAGGGAAGATAAGGTAGACATGGACGCCGATAACACAAGAATAACCACCAGGCCGATTAACAGCGGGGATAAATTCGACAGCATGGTCGGAATAATGGAATCAAAACCGCCCGCCGCTAAATCCACCTGTTCCGAATACAGACGTCCAAAACCGCCGAGGAAATAGCATCCGCCCGATACCACCACGGCAAACAGGGTAGAAATCACTGTTCCTTTATCAATAGCTTCCTCGCTCTTAATCGCATAGAACTTCTGCACCATCTGCGGAAGCCCCCAGGTTCCTAAAGAAGTTAAGATAACCACGCCCAGAAGATTTAAAGGATCAGGGCCGAAAAAGGAGGCAAATACCCCCGGCTGTGAGGAAGCAGAAGCGTCCTCAATTGCAGCAAGCTTGTTCAGGGATTCAAGGAATCCACCATTCGAGGATAATACGGCAGCAATAACCGCAGCAATGCCAAACAGCATAATCAACCCCTGAATAAAATCATTAATTGCCGTAGCCATGTAGCCCCCGGCAATCACATAAACACCGGTCAGCACAGCCATAACAAAGATACAAACCGTGTAGTCAATATTAAACGCCATACCGAACAGACGGGAAAGACCATTGTAAAGCGAAGCCGTATAAGGAATCAGGAAGATAAAAATAATTGCCGAAGCACCGATTTTCAACCCCCGGCTCTGGAAACGCTGCTCAAAAAACTGCGGCATCGTAGCACTGTTTAAATGATGCGTCATAACCCTGGTACGCCGTCCAAGAACAATCCAGGCCAGCATCGAACCAAGCACCGCATTGCCAATACCAATCCAGGTCGAAGCAATCCCGTACTTCCATCCAAACTGCCCTGCATAACCGACGAAAATTACTGCGGAAAAATAAGAAGTACCATAGGCAAACGCCGTAAGCCACGGCCCTACATTCCTCCCGCCCAGAACAAATCCATTAACATCGGTGGCATGTCTGCGGCAGTAAAACCCAATACCTACCATCACTCCGAAAAAAACAACCAGCATACAAACTTTAATCAACATTTTCTTACCTCCAGGTTTGGCGAAAGGATTTTAGGGTGTACTTTTGCTTTACCTGCTTTTCTCTTTTACTTTAGCAAGTTGAAGTTTTACACTTTTATCCGCCAAAGTAGATGATAGTCCTTTTTTGGAGATACGTCAATGTTTTTTCTATGGTTTGGCTTTTTTTGTGGATTATTGACAATTATTTTGATGGCATTTTGTGAGAATTTTTGAGAGGGTTTCTATTTCCGGCTTATTTCCAGCTTCCGAAATTTCTGAAAAAAAGACATTAAAAATCCCTGTAAGAAGCAGGTTATCATTTAGATAAGTCCTTACAGGGATTGTTCTTTACTATTTAGCTTTTGTATTTTGGTTAATGAGGCTTGAGGGCTAATAGCTTTCCCCACTAACTTTCTCTATGTAGTAAATCTATTGGTAAATTATTGATAAAACCCGTAATCAAATACTTCGGTTGCACTTTCCAGGAATTTACCGTTTTTATATGCTTTAGCTGTTACTTCAATCTGATAGCTGTAGCCTTTGGGAATGGCAGCATTCTTTTCAATTGAAGCAAAATTATTATTTATAGTTTCCGTCCAGGTTTTATAATTTTTCCATCCTCCATCAAATTGCTGTAAATTAACAGTCACTTTCAGAGTATCCACATCACGCGAATCACTATCAACTTCTGCATATACTGTAGCTGCATTATAACTAGTCACATCCATATCTGCACTAAGCATTATAAGATAGTCCCAACGTGGCATAATTCCATTTTCAGCAAATGCTGTAATTGAGAATAAAATTGTTATTACCATTGCCATCATTAATAAAATTTTAGATTTTAAATGTTTCATGAAATATTCCTCCTTTGCTCTTCCTAAATTATTATACGCAAAAAAAGACAAAATATGACAAATCTATTCAAATTATTACCAAATATTAGTAATCAACTTTACTCATGGAACACTTTCCATTATTTTATAAGCTTCTTCAAAAGAGAGAATTCCACTAACATAAAATACAGAATCTTTCTCATACATAATAATCCTTGTTTCACTCCCTTTTTCAATTGCAGAAGCTTTATGTCCATTAATTTCCATATTTAAAGCTACTGCTTCTTCTGTATCTAATGCAAAATCTTTAATCTTTCTATAAAAACAAAATTGATAAGCATCACCTTTTTCATCTTCATATTTTATGAAAAATCTATTTTCCTTTTCATTCAATTCCGTAACAACAAACCCCTCCGGCTTATACGTAGGCTCATATTCCTGAAAATTCTTCGTCAGTTTCCCTCCACTATCCGCTGAAACTCCAAAAAATGTAGATTTCTCCTTAACCTGATAGAAGAAATCCAACAACGGCATCCGAAATGCTTCTACCTGCGTCACCGTAATCACGCTTGCGCAGATAATGACAAGGAAACTGGCTGCTATTTTGACCATCCGTTTCCTGTGCTCTTTATAAAATTCTATCCGTTTTGCCTTCCGGAAAATCTTCCGCATTCTTTTCTTATGCTGTTCAGAAAACTCATGTGGGAGATTTTCCTGTTCTAACTGCTCCCAATGGCGCATATCCTCGTCATTTTCCAACTGTTCTTCAAGAGCCAATTCCAAAAGATAATCGCTTTTCTTTTCATCCAGATTTCTGCTCATCAATCATACTCCTTTAACATTTGGTACAGCATTCGTTTTGCTCTTTTTAAACGAGTGTTGATATTAGCTTCACTGACATTCAGTATCTTTGCTGCTTCCTTTGATGATAATTGATGAAAAATTCGCAGATATAAAACATCTTTATAGATATCACCCAACTTATTAATGCATTCGGCTAAATTCTTATAATCTTCTACCTTAATCAACATTTCTTCCGGGCCGATTTCTAACGGAATGAATTCAGTGTCTTCAATAGTTTCTAAGGGTACAGCTTCATGGTTCATTTTGCGAAGAAAATCAACTGCTGTATTCTTGGCTATGGTAATCATTAAATTTTTGCAACGCTGTTGATCAATCGTATCCTCATCAATTTTATGAAGCATTTCAATCACTTTTACCAGAGAATCTTCAACAATATCCTCTGCATCATAGGCATTTTTCGTTAAACTATACGCTACATAATACATGGTATTTCTGTATTTGTGATATATTTTTTCAAATTTAGACATAGCTTTTTCATTGTCTATCATATCACAGAAATTTATCATGTTCTCTCCTCATTTGTGATTTATTATTCGTAAAAGCCTGATAATTGCGGCAATTTTCTTTCAGGTACACGCTAATTTTATTTTACATTGGTCATTTTTATAGCACAATGCTCTTTTTAATGACCTTAACCAAATATGGCATTGATGTAATAGGAAAAGAATTGGCGCTCTATTCGATTGAATGGTGCTTTTTAAAAACCGTGGAAAGATTTGAGGACGATTCGCGCATACTGTATGTAAATGGCACTTACCGCAGCGATACGCCAAGCGGGAAGTTCAAATGGAAGATATGAGGAATCCGACATTAAAAGAAGGAGGAATCAATTATTTTTTTCCTGGAATACCTATTTTATCCGTGCAATCAAAAATAAGCCCTATTTTTATCAAAACTTCAATATTGGAACAAAAAAAGATATTGAGATTTGCATGCACAAAAAATTTTATAAGAATTCACCTTTTAATGATAAGAACTCACCTTTAATAGAAACAGGTATCGATTAGGAAAGATACAAAATCATTGGAAAAGTACTGTAAATGAATTCTATTGAAAGATTCCATATTTTTAGATTGTATAAGACATAGAATATTCCTGTTTTCCATCCATTAAAGATTACTGATTTTGAAAAAAGAAATCTTTTTGTCCATAATCTCCCTGTATGGTTTTCGCATAATCCGGACACAGTAATCTCGGAGGTGAGAAAAATGAGTCCTAAAGAATTATCCTATATCGAAGATGCACTGACCCACGAGCAGTTCCTGAAAAATCAGTGTGATGAAGCGATGAAGTGTTTAAACGACAGCCAGTTAATCTCCTGTGTACAGGAATTAAAAGCCACCCATCAGCAAATTTTTGACAGCTTATACAAATTGGTCTGACCGATACCATGGACGGACTTCATCCCTTCTTTAAGCCAGGCATTTAAACCAAACACTAGTTCAAAATGAAAATCATATCCGGGAAGACTATGCCGCCGCATTCGAATTTAAACCAAACACTAGTTCAAAATGAAAGGAGGAAAATCATGGACGAAAAATGTACAATGCAAAACCTTCTTTTGACAACAAAAGGAGTTTGTGAGCTCTATCTGCACGGAACCATCGAATCTTCTACAGGAGATGTTCACCAGGCTTTTGATTCTGCATTAAATAAAAGCTTAAATATGCAGGAATCCATTTACCAGCAGATGACGCAAAAAGGATGGTATCAGCAGCAGCAGGCTGAAAAGGAAAAACTGGTAAAAGTAAAAAACCAATTTTCCGGTATTTCTTAAGTTTATAAAAAATTGAAATTTTTTTATGAAAATGCATAAATACTTCTTGAAATACTGTGCAAGAGATGATATACTCTTAAACATAGGGGACCGAATTTTCGGTTACTAACATTATTTTAGGAGGTAATTTCATGCCACGCGGAAGAAGAAAATCCAACTTGAATCCGACAGAGGAAATGCAGGCAATTGATCAGAAAATCGCTGACCTTCAAGAGCAGATTTCTGACTTAAAGAAACAGCGTAAATTGGTTGCTGCAAAAGCAGACGAGGCAGCTAAGCAGAAAATCATTGATGCTTTCGTTGCTTCCGGAAAATCCGTAGATGAGTTTTTAGCTGTTGTTCAGTCCGAATAACAACATGAATTTACGGGAATTACCGTCAGTTGCAAACTCTATCGGATTCCCTGTAAATGGTTGGAACTGCTGCAAAGTACAGTGATGTATTTTGCAGCAGTCTTTTTATTTCTTCTATAAATTATTCTTTCGTTACCATTCCTTCTCTATCTTCTATGATTATTTCTTCTGTAATTATTTTTCCTTTGTTCCTCTTTACTTTTATCTTCTTTTTTCAATCCTTCTTCCGCTTTATTGCAGTCTATCCGCAAGAAATAACCTGCATATGTGTATACGTCAATGCTGTTATGGAGGATATTGTATGTTGCGGTTGAAACGTTCTTACATAGCAGGGACATAAACCATTATTTCCCGACACCCCCTTCTACTGCTTTTCCATCCTTTCAATCACGCAGCTGTGCGGTTTGTTGATATTGTCCCGATTATAATTGATTCCTACAGCCAGTATTTCCCCCGCATATCCTTCCAATACCTGCGTATACTGCCTGTCTTTGATCTGCTGTATTGCTGCATGAGCCGACCGATCATACTTTAATTCTATAATAAGCGCTGGTTTCTTTACGGATGGCAGCGGCAAAAATACGACATCAGCAAAACCACGTCCTGACGGCAGCTCCCTTATGCGTCTGTAATCTTTTCTTGCGCTGTAATATGCAAGGCCAATTGCACACGCCAGCGAATTTTCATCATTATAAGTCAGAATCGAAGCCGCTTCTGTATGCGCCCTGTCAAGTCCCTTAGCAACGCTTTCCTCATCGCCATTCAGCGTATCTTTCAGCAGTTGGTCTGACGCCTTTAAAATGCGCACAATTTCCGGCCAACCACTTACGCTCATGGCATTTTCAAACTCTCCAATGATTTCCTTATTGGGGATAAACGCTTCTTCTTCTCTGGAATCATAGGCAAGGTATCCCAAATGAATCAGCAGTGTGAGCACATCGTCTTTTATCCTGAAACTCTGCATATCATTCTGAAAACTCCGCATGTTGACTCTGACACGTCCGCCGCCGAGCATCTGTACAATATCTGAGCGAAGCCCGTCAAAATCCATATCCATATAAACTTTCAAGGCTTCATAAGTTTCTGTTGAAGTCCAGTAATTTGACAGTATGCGGTTTTTCATTGCCGCAACGACAGACCTTGGATTATAAATATGCTGAAACTCCCGGAACTTATACCCATCATACCAGTTGCTGATCAGGGCAAAATCCATAGCATATTTCTCGCATAATACTTTTACCTCATCTTCGGTAAAACCGGTATATTCCTCAAAAGCAAACTGGTTCGTCATGGAATACTCCCAGAACATATTCAGTGCCGAATGCTGACCATACTTTTTTACAGGAAGAATACCCGTCATATACGCAAGTGCAATATAGGGCTGGTCTTTTAAAAGATTTCTCAAAAAATCCAGATACTGTTTTTGCAGCGTTTCTGACTCCTGCCTTTCACGCATAACACAGTCCCACTCGTCGATCAAAAAAATAAATTGCTTATCCGTTTTGGCATAGATTTTTCGGAACGCAGCAGCAAGCCCCATTTCACGCCCCTTTAAAACCGTTCCATACTCTTCGTTTAATTCTTCCAGTACTTCCTGCTCCAGATATTCGGTCACCTTTCCGGAAGCTGCCTCAATCAGAAACTGCTGCATATTCAGAAAAACAACATCATATCGGTTCAAATATTTCTTATACGTTGGGTGCCCCGCAATGCTGCGTCCTGCAAACAATTCTTTAGAATCGCAGCCGCAACTGTAATAGGCCGCAAGCATTTTCAGAGCCATGGATTTTCCAAAGCGCCTGGGCCTGCTCACACAAAGAAATTTCTGCTCTGTATTGATGCATTGATTTGTTTCTGCAATCAATCCTGTTTTATCCACATAAATTTCAGAACGGATAGACTCCCAAAAACCTTTGTTCCCCGGATTCAGATAGACACCCATATATACAACCCCTTTCCTCTTCTTAATAAAGCAATTCTCCCACACATATTCAATTGTTTTCTGAAATCGCCTAAAAACGCAATTCATCCCGCCACTTTTAGAAGTGAGGGACTTCTTGCTGAATTTGGCTAAAATACACTCTCCGCATAATTCACCGAAGCCATCGCATCCCGGCAGTAGCAGTCTGCGCCGATGGTATCAGCGTATTCCTGGGTGAGCACGGCCCCGCCCACCATAACTTTTACCCTGGGAGCCTTTGCCCTTAACTGCTTTATGGTTTCTTCCATACTGGGAACGGTTGTTGTCATTAATGCGCTTAATCCAACCAGCTTAATTTCTTCCTTCACTGCCGTTTCCACCACAAGTTCGGGGGGAACATCTTTTCCCAGATCCAGCACCTGATACCCGTAATTTTCCAGAAGAACCTTCACAATATTTTTCCCGATATCGTGAATATCCCCCTTCACTGTCGCCAGGATAATTCTTCCTTTTACTTCCTGCACCTGCCCGCTTCTTTGCATCTGCTCTTTAATCACATCAAAAGCACCCTTGGCTGCCTCTGCGCTCATTAACAATTGCGGAAGAAAAACCGTTCCCTGTTCAAATCCTTTTCCCACCTTATCCAAGGCAGGAATCATTTCCCGGTTAATAATCGTCAGAGCATCTTCTGTCAAAAGAAGCTTAGAAACCGCACCTGCCGCTCCTTCTTTTAATCCGCGGGCAATGGCTTCCCCCAGTTTCATTTCTTTTTTTTCTTTGCCGGATAAACCTGCATTCGATCGTTTTCCTGTACCGGATAAACTTCCGCCCGATACATCTCCTCCACCGGATAAGCCCGTATCCTGTCCGCCCTTTTTCAGCGTATTGCCCAGTCCCTGCACCGGATTGCTTCCATAGATTTCAATATAATCCCTGCACTGCAAATCGAGATTAGAAAGGGCGCGGAAGCTATAGTAGGCACGCATCATCGCCTCGTTATTAGGGTTAATGATGGCAGCGCTCAAACCGTCATGAAGCGCCATGGTAAAAAAGGCCCCGTTAATAATCTCCCGCTGCGGAAGACCAAAGGAGATATTCGAAACGCCCAGGATGGTTTTTCCGCCCAGCTCGTCCCGCACCCGGCGCAGCGTTTCCAGGGTCGTCAGCGCCCCCTTGCTGTCGGAACTTACTGTCATGCATAGACCGTCGATCAGGATATCTTCCTGCCCAATCCCATAGCGTTCGGCAGTCTTATAAATCTTTTCTGCCACACGAAGCCTGCCCTCTGCCGTTTCCGGGATTCCCTCTTCGTCCAGGCAGAGTCCCACCACAACGCCGCCGTATTTTGCAACCAGGGGAAATACCGCTTCCATCACCTCAGCTTTTCCGTTCACCGAATTGACCAGAGCCTTTCCGTTATAGCAGCGCAGCGCCCGTTCCATGGCCTGGATATTCGAGGTATCAATCTGCAAAGGCAGATCCAGTACCGCCTGCAATTCCTTAACCACCTCTTCCATCATAGCAGGTTCGTCGATTTCGGGCAGACCCACGTTGACATCCAGAACATGGGCACCATTATCCTGCTGGGTCAGCCCTTCCTGAAGGATGTATTCTAAGTTGTGATCGCGCAGGGCCTGTTTAAACTTTGCCTTTCCCGTGGGATTAATCCTCTCCCCAATCAGCACCGGGTTATCTCCAATCACCACCGCCTGGGCATAGGAGGAAATCACGGTTCGGTGCTTTTTCTCCGGCCAGACCACAGGATAATCTTCACACGCCTGCACAAGCTTTTTGATATGCTCCGGCGTCGTCCCGCAGCAGCCGCCCATCATCCACACGCCCATTTCGGCAATCTCAGCCATTTCCCGGGCAAACTGATCCGAGTCGATATCGTAAACCGTTTTTCCCCCTTCACTGCGCGGAAGCCCAGCGTTGGGGTTGACAATCACAGGGATGGAGGAAACTTCCAGAAGCTTTTCGGCAATGGGCCTCATCTGCACCGGCCCCAACCCGCAGTTTAAGCCCAGGGCATCTACCCGAAGTCCCTCTAACAGGGCGACGATGGATTCCACATTTCCGCCGGTCAGAAGCTTTCCCTTTTCGTCAAATGCCATCGTGGCAAAGACCGGAAGGCTGCAGTTTTCCTTTGCCGCCAGCACAGCCGCCTTTACCTCCAGGCTGTCGCTCATCGTTTCAATTAAAATTACATCCGCACCGACCTGCTCGCCTTCCCGGATAACTTCCCCATAGAGTTCAACGGCCCGCGAAAACTCCAAATCCCCCAGAGGCTTAAGAAGCTTCCCCGTCGGCCCCAGATCCAGGGCAATAAACGAAGGCTGTGCCTTCCTTCCCCCTTCCCGGCATTCTCTTTCATATTCTTTTCTGGCCTTTGCCGCATTTTCCACCGCCGCAGTAACCAGGGCGGCAAGATCCCATTCCCCGCCCGCCGGAAATTTCAGCCCGTTAAGACCGAAAGTATTTGTCGTTAAGATATTTGCGCCGGCCTGAAGATAATTCTTATGAATCTCCACCAGCGCTTCGGGATGAAGCAGGTTCCAGGTTTCCGGCAGTTCCCCCGGTTTAAGTCCCCTCTCCTGCAAAAGACTTCCCATCCCCCCGTCAAAAAATACTCTGTGCTCTTTGAACCACTGCAGCAGTTTCATCTTATCCTCCTGTTTGTTTGTGTCAACCGTGTTGTCACAAATTCATCTTTTTATCATGCATTCAATTATTTCCCCATGTTAAAACATTTCTTTATCCATCCCTACCTCCGATAAAGACAATCTTCCTTCAAACATACTTCACACCCCTGCACCCTGCATTTTCCGGGAATTTTACTGACGCCAAGCACTGCCGTTACCGACTTGGAAGGGAGCATTAAAAGGCTGTCCGTCAGCTTAATCCCCAGACGCTTTCCTGCCTCTAACGCATCCAGCAGCTTTGGCTGTACTTCTAAGGAAAAATCACCGTAGCCGGGGCTGAATCTCGGGCGCAGAAAACGTTCCTGTTTTTCATATTCCTTAGAAAGCTGCCTGCAAATCCGGTCGCAGTATTCCTCTAACAGGGCTGTAGCCGCCGCCTGCATTACCACGGCCCGGCTCATCTTTATCCGGCTATAGCGTCCCAGAAGGTAGTCCGCCCCCGTTCCTAAGGTCGCTGCAAAGAGAATTATACTTTCACAGTCTTTAAGGTTTTTCCCAAGCGCCTTACTCTTCGTCTGAAAACAGCCACCGTCAATGGTTTCACCGCTTACCTGCAGGGGAAATTCCCGGTAAATATGCTTTGGGGAAATCCCCGCTTCCAGTTCGGCGACACAGGAAGAAATCAGTTCCAGCACGGCTTTATCTTCCTGCTCTTTTCCCTTTTGATCGCCCAGATAGCGGAGGATTTCCCTTGTCCTTTTATCGGGTTTTACCTCGGATTCCCCAGCAGATTCTATGCCGGATTCCTCTGCAGATTCTCTGTCAGATTCCGCACCTGGTTTTATCTCGAATTGCAGATTTAATTCTCTCTCTGTGTTCATAGATTTAAAATCTCCGACAAATTTTCCTGAATCTTTTCTGCCACATCCGGTTTATTCATGGAATAGACGTGGATTCCATTGACGCCATTGGCAATTAAATCAATGATCTGCTCCGTGGCATAGGCAATTCCTGCCTGCTTCATTGCCGCAGGGTTTTCGCCGAAGCGATCCACAATGGCTTTAAACCGGGAGGGCAGATAGGTTCCTGACATCTGGCAGATCCGGCGGATTTGGGACACGTTGGTCACGGGCATAATTCCGGCAATTACGGGCACGGTAATTCCCTTTTCGCGGATACGGTAGAGGTAATTGTAAAGAATATTATTGTCAAAAAACATCTGCGTCGTCACAAAATCGCATCCGGCTTCCACTTTTTCCTGCAGATGCTGGATATCCTTCGTCTTATTCTCCGATTCCACATGACCTTCGGGATAGCAGGCAGCACCGATGCAGAAGTCGCCGATCTCCTTAATTTCCCGGATAAGTTCCGACGCATAATGGTAATCCTTTTCCACCTTTCCGTCCTGGGGAATGTCCCCACGCAGGGCAAGCACATTTTCCACGCCGCGAAGTTTTAACTCTTTAAGCACCTGATGGACTTTTTCCCTGGTCGAAGAAACACAGGTCAGATGCGCTAAAGCCATCACCCCGTACCTCTCCTGAATCTCGGCGGCAATTTCCACCGTATAACGGCTGGTTCCCCCGCCCGCCCCATAGGTTACACTCATAAAGGACGGTTTTTTTGCGGCAATCTCCATCGCTGCTTTTTCTACACTTTCATATTTATCTTCGGTTTTCGGCGGAAAAACTTCAAAAGAAAGGGTTGGTTTTCCCTTGCCTAAAATATCTCGAATTTTCATTGGTGATGGCTCCTTTTTTGTATTTACAGTGTTCTTTGTATTTTCTGTGTTTACTGTGTTTTCTTTGTTTATTCTATCTTTCTATCATTACTGCCCCATAAAAATCTGTGCCAGCGGCGAATTTCCCGGTAAAATCAAGGTATTATTTTCCCCGGTCAATGCATTTTTGGCGGCATCAAGGGCGCGGATAAATCCATAAAATTCGGCTTTTTCCGGTGAACCGTAGGCTTCGGCTAAAATCCGCATGTACTCGGCTTCTCCCTCGGCGGTAATGGCGGCAGCTTTGGCCTGGGCGTCGGAAATCTGGATGGCGATTTCCCGGTCGGTGGTGTTTTGGATAACCTTTGCCTCCGCCTGCCCCTCGGCGGTGTAGGTTGCAGCAATCTTATCGCGCTCGGAAATCATTCGTTCGTAAACTGCAGCTTTATTATCCGCCGGTAGGTCGAGCTGCTTGGTTTCTACGGAGAGAAGGGTTAAACCGTATTGATCCATGGTTGAACCGATGTGCGCCATAATGGATTCGGAAAGTTTTCCGCTTCTTCCGCTGATCACCTCGTTTTGATCCATGCTGCTGATTACATTTTTAATGGAGTTATAGACGGCAGTATCAATTCTTCGCTCGGCGTTGGCAATGGAGCCGTTTAAAGTCTGGGCAAATTTCTGCGGGTCGGTGATCTTCCACAAGGCATAGGAATCACAGAGCATGGTTTTTTTATCTTTGGTAATCACATCCGACGGGGCCAAATCATATAGAAGAATCTCCTTGGGAAGAGTGTCGGCGTTCTGGATAAAGGGGACTTTCAGGCTTAATCCGGCAGTGCTGATAATCCGTTCAATACGGCCGAACTGACGGATGAGCTTATATTCATTTTCCTGCGTAACGACCATGGCACCGGTTAAGGATATCAGGGCACAGAATACAAAAATAACGGCGAAGGTTCGCAATAAGGCTCGTTTCATGATCTTTTTCCTCCTCTTTATTCTTCGCTATTTGCGGAATCTGCATTGTTGCTGACAGTATTGTTGTCTATTGTATTACTGTTTGGGGTATCGCTGTTTAGGGTATTGCTGTTTATCGTACTGCTTCCTGCATTTTGGCTGTTTGTATTTCCTGCCGAACTTTGGAAAAAGTTATCCAGAGGAAGGATCATATCGGTTTTATCCGTGCCGTCGATAATGACTTTCATCCGGGGAAGAACATCTTCCATGGCTTCATAGAACATTCGCTTTTTTGTCACTTCGGGATTTTTTACGTACTCGGCGTACATGGCGTTAAATTTTGCTACTTCGGCATTTGCCTCATTTACCCTCTGCACTTTTGATGACTCGGCTTCCTGCATAATCTGGTCAATCCGTGCTTCGGCCTGGGGAAGCTTTTCGTTGCGGTATTTATTCGCATTATTAATAGAAGTTTCTTTTCCCTGCTTTGCGGTTTCCACGGCTTTAAAGGCTTCCATAACTTCCTGGGTGGGCGGTTCGGAATCCTGGATGGTTACGTTGATGATCTGCAGGCCAATATCGTGCTGTTCCAACATCAGGATAATCCCGTCCTTGATTTTTGACTGGATTTCATTCTTTCCGGTCGTCAGCACGGAATCAACGTCATAGCTTCCGATAACGGTGCGGATGCATGCCTGGCTGATGTTCTGCAGAATCAACAGGGGATCTTCGGAGGCGTAGACGGCTTTTACCGGGTCGGCTACTTTATATTCGACGAAGAAGTCCACATTGACAAAGTTATAATCGTTGGTAATCATCAGAGAATCGTCCTCGAGGGTTTCATTGTCCTCCACCTGATAGCCGATGGCAAAACCCTGGATGGTGGTGTTTACCTTGCGCACGCGCTGAATTACGGGGATTTTAAAATGCAGACCTGGCTCGGTTACGGGCTGGGCCACGCCGAAGGTAGTAACGATGGCCTGTTCCTGCTCGCCGATATTATAAAAGGAACCGCCGCCAAGGATGAGTGCTAAGAGAATCATAAGAACAGCAAAAGAACCGTTTTTCATGGTTTGCTTAAACTTTTCCGCCCGTTTTCTGGCTTCTTTTTTCATTTCTTCAAATTTAGGATCATAGGTTTCCATATGCTGCCGCCTTTCTGCTTGTGAAGATAAGTTGCCGGTTGCTGAAATATTTTTTTATTATAGCAAATTTATCACGCAACTACAAGCAGGGTTCCTGAAATTCATCTAAAATATCATTGGTATCCGGCACGGTAAGGCTTCGGTTCAGGGCGAACAGGATAATCGAATCTCTCCGCTTTCTTGCATCCAGAGGCGATACTCCCGCCACACGGAGCAGATAGTTGGTTTCTTCCTGATTTAACTTCATTCCCATGGCAATGCAGAGAACCACATCGCGGCTTGGACGTTTAATTCCGCGAAAAACCTGGTAAATATATTCTCCCTTGTTCGACGCATCTGCCACCTGGGAAACCCGCATTTGCTTTTTTTCCAGAAGCTGCTTTAAATAGACGTGCAGCGGCATTTCTAAAAATTCTTCCTGGTTGGTGTTAAGGTAATGGTTCATGGTTTTGCTGGAAATAATCTCATTGACGAGATCATCGGTTTTTTTCTTCATGTTATCCTCCGTTTTTTGCATATAGGCACAGAATTTGTTTATTCCTTTATTCGTTATCTTAACCAATCGTTCCTCTTTGCTTAACCGTTATCTTAACAGAAAAACCGATTTACTGCAATGCAAATCTATGTTAGGATGAAAATGTTAGGATGAAAATGGAGATAACAAACGGAGATAAAAGAACGAATACCCAGACAAACACAGGTACAGAAAGAGGGCGGCAACTATTTGAACACCGAATATTCAGCGTGGACGCAGGAATATAAGAAGGAACAGTATTCAATCCTACAGGCCCTGGGGGAGCGTGAAAATCTCTGGCTGGTTAAGGATTGCCTATCCGAAAAGATTCTGGTGATGCGAAAGCTTCCTCTCTTGATGCAGGAAGTGATGAAGGAACTGGCGTTGATTGACCACCCGGGGATTGTCCATATTTTGGATGTTTTTTCTTTTGAGCAGGAGCTTTATGTGATTGAGGAATATCTTCAGGGCGATAACCTTGCTTCTTTTCTGGAAAAAAATGGAGAATTTGGGCAAAAAACGATTCGGATTGGAATACAGCTTTTAGAGGCACTCGTGGTTTTGCACCAGCACCATATTCTTCACCGGGATATTAAGCCGGAAAATATCATAATGGACAGACTGGGAAATGTAGTGCTGATTGACTTTAGCATCGCACGGCTGTTTTCTGAGGAAAAGGATGGGGATACTTCGCTGAAAGGGACGAAGTCCTATGCGCCGCCGGAACAGTTTGGCTTTCATCAAACGGACGCCCGCACCGATATTTATGCACTGGGAATTACGCTGAATGAACTGGCTGCCGGGAAACTTCCCGAAGAAAAAAACTGCCGGGGTGCGCTGGGAAAATTTATCCGCCGGGCTACCGAACTCGATCCTAAGCGCCGCTATTCTTCGGCGAAAAAAGCACTTGCCCATCTCAAGTGGCTTAGACAGCGGCAGATCGTTCTTTTTTCTGCGGTATCTGTCCTCGTTTTATCCGGCTTGTTTTTGGGCGGCAGGGTTCTTTTTCGCGGCGTCACTGTGGTAGACGGAAAGCTGCAGAATTATTCTTCCTTTGCCGATTACGCCCTCCCCGAAACCGGTCAAACACACCTGCTGTCCAGTTCGTTTTCTGTACTGCCCTATCCCGCAATCCGTTTAGAAGATGGGGAAAGTATTACCTTTATGGAAGAATTGTCGGTTGAACAGGAAGATGTATCAGATGCACAGAAAACTTTATCCACTGCACATCCGGCCATCATCACCGCCGAACAGAGCGAGGAACAATTTTATCTTACCTGTTCCCTACTCTCCTCCCCGCAGCAGACGAATCCAACCGTTTTTACCTTTACGGACAGCTTTTACCCGGCTTATGGAGAGGATACGGCAGCACAGGGCTATATCCCGGAATATGAACTGCTCTGCGGCGATTTTGACGACGACGGGCAGGAGGAGTTTTTAATGATTATGGCAAGGTGTAAACGGATTCTATCGCCAGTCCAGGAGGAATACGACTATTATTTTACCCAGTACACCTGCCTGTGGGTGATTGATCTGGATGAAAAAGATCAATTTGTCTGCACGGAACCATTGCTTATTTTCGATGACCGCCCCCCCTCCTTCCAATATCATTTTGTTCTTTCTGATGAGCAGTGGATGCTGTATTCCTATCAGGACGGAAAATGGATAGGTTCTAATTGGGACGATAGCTATTATCTGGAAAATGGGGAGTGGTATCTTAAAGAATAATGGTTCTTAGTGTTGGAAAAGTTCTATTGAAAAGGTGCAGCAAATTATGTTATAGTATTGAAAAAGATATTAATGGAGGTAAATGGTATGCTCTGTTTATATGCCAAACATCATCTTCCTGAACATTTAATCGATATTAAGGTTCCATGGGATACTTATTTTATACAGAAAAAAGTCACGAAAACTTTAGATACTACTGATATTCAAATCGTAAAAACAGTAGAAATGAGTAACTTGCTCAACACCAGCACAATTTATGGAAAATTTTCCGATATGCCCATTGGTATAGGCGAATTATCTGAAGGATGCAAAACATTATTATGTATCAACCATGCGATAAAATACAATAAAACGGCGGAATATCTATTTAATATTACGTCATGTGGCGGAAATGCAATAAATTATCTGATAACAGAGATGGCTCGCAGCGTAGATATTTATTGTTATTGTGAACATAAAGATTTTGGAAAAAATAAAAAAAATGTAGAAATAAAGCTAGGGGATAAACTTGCAACAACAATTTTAGATGCAAAACAAATCTATATGGATATATGCAGGGAAGATTTTCTTTGGGAGGATACAGATGCATAAAAATTTAAAATTCAGGTCAGATGATGGACTAGAGATAAGATTTTTTTTAAGAGGAAATAGAATCATCATTGAAGGCGATTCTGCCACAGGAAAAACCTATGTCTGGAAACAATTAAATGCCCAAAATGCAGAAAATGTATATCCAATATGTTATGAAAATATAAAAAACAATAACAGTTACGAGGCAATCATAAAATTCATTGCTCAAAAAAAGGAAATGATCATCGTTATTGATCAGGCAAATGACGTATTTCAATTAAGACCAGATTTTATTCCATTTATTGACTGTGATGAAAATAATCAGTATATTTTATTTGGAAGAGATTTGGAAATTGATTATAATTTAAGTGAGATAGCTACTTTAGAAATCAAAGATAATCAGGCAACTTTAAATTATAAATACCCAGATATTGTGAGGTGAACTATGGTTTATCTGTATAGCGAAGATGATAAAGGTGGTTATCATCTTATCCGTTTATTGAATTCTATCTATTTTGAAAACAAATTTACGGTCAAACGCTTAAAAGGAATCTATAAATTAGGAAATAAAATAAAAGAAATTGTAAATACAATGGGAACACATGATATAGCTATTCTCATCTATGATGACTCTCCCGGAAATAAGGAAGTTAAGAACGAATTAGATATCGCATATGAAATAATCAATGAATTAGAAATAAAAAATATTTATTTTATTGCTATCGTATGTATGGAATACGAGGTTTTATCAACTTATGGTATAAAAACATTTGCAAACAAAAACATTCATCCGATTATTGACGATTTATCTGAGTATAGGAACAAAACAGAACTTTTAAAAAATCACTTAAAAACAAATGAACAATATAAAGCTTATAAGAATAGAGTAGAAAATCAAATTCAAAAAAAATATTTATTAAGAAGCAAAAAATTAAATAGATTTATTCCTCTTACTGAAAAGGAATTAAATAAAAGAATTACCATGGATTCCATCTGCAAAGTAATCATGGAAGACGGGT
>VSOC01000047.1 GCA_009774615.1 Lachnospiraceae bacterium | reverse complement strand
CTGATAATCGTATGTTGGTGAGGTTTTTTGTGTATGATACACAGATAGCCCTTGATAGAGGAGAAATTAGAATAGGACAAACTACTACAAGATAAATTACAGGACAAACTAAGACATAAATTACAGGACAAACTAAGACATAGGACTTGACAAATTCCCAAAAAGTGATTATGATTAGAAAATATTCATTAAATATCTTTAATAATAAGTAAAAAGCAGTGAAGAAGAGGAGTACAGAGCCATTCCTGACAGAGAGAACCGTTCATTGGCTGAAAGGCGGTTTGAGAAGATGGGGCTGGAAGGTAGCTTTGGAGCTGGAAGCCTGAAGTCTGAATGATTAGTATATGCAACAATTACAGATGTTACAGCTGCATTCATGGCCGATTACATGTATAATCGGTTAAATCCAGTAAATGCAGTGTATAAGTACTTATGTACATACTGGACAAAAAGTAAGGTTTCCCGGTGGCCCCGTTACGGCAAATGAGATTACAGAATCGTGTTTATATTCTGTAAATAAAGGTGGTACCGCGATAAATCGCCCTTTGCATGTTTTGTGCAGAGGGTATTTTTTTGATTTCACTGCATTACAGGGAGGTGATAAGTATGCGAGAACAATTAACTGCCAGCGATATTAAAAAAATCGAAGAAGAAATTAGTCATCGCAAGCTGGTCGTCCGCAAAGAGGCGATTGAAGCGGTGAAGGAGGCCCGGGCGCAGGGGGATTTAAGCGAAAATTTTGAGTACTATGCGGCAAAGAAGTTTAAGAATCAAAATGAAAGCCGAATCCGCTACTTAGAAAAGATGCTGCGCACAGCCCAGCTTGTGTCGGACCAGTCGAAGCCGGATGAGATTGGAATTAATAATACGGTTGAACTGTACTTTGAGGAGGACGACGAGGTGGAAACTTATCGCCTGGTAACGTCTATCCGCGGAAATTCCATGAAGGGCTTAATCAGTATTGAATCACCTCTGGGAAAAGCCATTCAGGGCCATAAAGAAGGCGAGCGGGTGCATGTACAGGTGAATGAGAAGGCCGGGTATGATGTGGTCATTCGAAAGATTATTAAGACGGAGGATGACAGCCAGGATAATATCCGGGGCTTTTAAGGGCTCAGAAAAACTGTATAGAAAGTATAAAAAATAGTATGAAAATAGTATAAAATAGTATGAAATAGTATAAAAAATAAAACCTATAGGAGAATCACGCATGAAGGAATTAGAAAAAACCTACAATCCGGCGGATATTGAAGGACGTCTGTATGAAAAATGGCTGAATAAAAAATATTTCCAGGCCAAAGTAAACAAAAATAAAAAGCCATTTACCATCGTTATGCCTCCGCCCAATATCACCGGACAGCTGCACATGGGCCATGCCCTGGATAATACTATGCAGGATATTTTAACCCGATTTAAGCGGATGCAGGGTTATGAAGCGCTGTGGCAGCCGGGAACAGACCATGCAGCGATTGCCACGGAGGTTAAGGTTATTGACAAGCTGCGCCAGGAAGGTTTTGAAAAGGCAGATTTAGGCCGCGAAGGTTTTTTGGAAAAATGCTGGGACTGGAAAAAGGAGTATGGTTCCCGGATTATCAATCAGCTTCACCGCCTTGGCTCCTCGGCGGACTGGGATCGGGAGCGCTTTACCATGGATGAGGGCTGTTCGGATGCTGTGCTGGAAGTGTTCTGCAAGCTTTATGAAAAAGGCTATATCTATAAAGGCTCCCGGATCATTAACTGGTGTCCGGTGTGCCAGACTTCGATTTCCGACGCCGAAGTGGAGCATGTGGAGCAGGAGGGCCATTTTTGGCACATAAACTATCCGGTGGTTGGTGAAGAAGGAAGGTTTGTGGAGATTGCCACGACCCGTCCCGAAACGATGTTAGGCGATACCGCCGTTGCCGTAAATCCCAAAGATGAACGCTATCAGGATCTGGTGGGAAAGACCTTAAAGCTTCCCCTGACCGATCGGGAGATTCCGGTGGTTGCCGACGAGTACGTGGATATGGAGTTTGGCACGGGCTGCGTAAAGATTACTCCTGCCCACGACCCCAATGACTTTGAAGTAGGAAAGCGCCACAACCTCCCTGAGATTGTGATGTTAAATGACGACGGAACCATTGCGGCGCCGGGCAAGTATCAGGGCATGGACCGCTACGAGGCACGAAAGGCCATGGTTGCTGATTTGGACAGCCAGGGTCTTCTGGTTAAGGTGGTTCCCCACGCACACAATGTAGGAACCCATGACCGCTGTAAGACCACGGTAGAACCTATGGTAAAACAGCAGTGGTTTGTGCGGATGGAAGAGATGGCAAAGCCGGCGATCGAGGCGTTAAAGACCGGGGAATTAACGTTTGTGCCGGAAAGTTTTGGAAAGACCTATCTGCACTGGTTAGAGGGTATCCGTGACTGGTGCATTTCCCGCCAGCTCTGGTGGGGGCATCGGATTCCGGCCTACTACTGCCAGGACTGCCAGGAAATCGTGGTGGCAAAGGAGAAGCCCGAAGTTTGCCCGAAATGCGGGAAAAACCATTTTGTACAGGATGAGGATACCTTGGATACCTGGTTTTCCTCTGCACTCTGGCCCTTCTCTACCCTGGGCTGGCCAAAGAAAACCAAGGATCTGGAGTATTTCTATCCAACCGATGTGCTGGTAACGGGCTATGATATTATCTTTTTCTGGGTAATCCGCATGGTGTTTTCCGGTATTGAGCAGACCGGTAAACCACCTTTCCACACGGTATTGATTCACGGTCTGATTCGGGATTCCCAGGGCCGCAAGATGAGTAAGTCCCTGGGCAATGGCATCGATCCCCTGGAAGTGATTGACAAGTACGGCGCAGACGCCCTTCGTATGACCTTAATTACGGGCAATGCCCCCGGCAATGATATGCGTTTCTACTGGGAGCGTGTGGAGAACAGCCGAAACTTTGCCAATAAGGTGTGGAATGCTTCCCGATTTATTATGATGAACCTGGAAAAAGCACCGGAGATTTCCTCAAACGGTCGGAACGAATCCATGCCTTCCAACTTAATGATGGCGGATCAGTGGATTTTATCAAAGGTCAACACACTGGCAAAGGAAGTAACCGAAAATCTGGATAAGTATGAACTGGGCATTGGCTTACAGAAGGTTTACGACTTTATCTGGGAGGAGTTCTGCGACTGGTATATCGAGATGGTAAAGCCGCGGCTCTATAACGATCAGGATACGACCAAGGCCGCCGCAATCTGGACTCTGAAAACCGTATTGATTCAGGCGTTAAAGCTTCTGCACCCGTTTATGCCGTTTATTACCGAGGAAATATTCTGCAACCTTCAGGAGGAAGAGGAATCGATTATGGTTTCGGCATGGCCCGGGTGGAAGGATGCATGGAACTTTGCCGCAGAAGAAGCTGCAACGGAAACCATCAAAGAGGCTGTTCGGAGTATCCGCGCTGTACGGACATCCATGAACGTTCCGCCGAGCAAAAAGACAAAAGTATTTGTTGTGTCCGAAAATAAGGAACTTCTTGCGATTTTTGAACACAGCAAAGCCTTCTTTGCCTCCCTGGGCAATGCCAGCCAGGTTCTGATTCAGCAGGATAAGACAGGAATCAACGAAGATGCGGTATCGGCCCTGCTTCCGCAGGCGGCGATTTACCTGCCCTTTGCGGAACTGGTGGATATCGAAAAAGAACTGGAACGCCTGCGCAAAGAGGAAAAACGCCTGGAGGGTGAACTTGAACGTGTTCATAAGATGTTAAGCAATGAAAAATTTGTCAGCAAGGCCCCTGCGGCAAAGCTTGAAGAGGAGAAGGCAAAGAAAGAAAAGTACACCCAGATGATGGATCAGGTAAAGAAGCAGCTGGTGCATCTGGCCGGACAGGAGGCATAAATACAGGCCGATGAAGTGGAAGAATGGATTACTTTTGCTGCTGACGGCGACGATTTGGGGCGTCGCCTTCGTAGCGCAGAGTGTTGGGATGGAATACATTGGCCCGTTTACCTTTAACGCCGTGCGGTGCAGTATTGGAGGAGCGGTGCTGATTCCGGTGATATTCCTGGCGGATTGGCTGGAAAAAAGGGAAGGGCAGGGAAAGAAAAGCGTGACCGGAAAAGAAGCTGCACAGGAAAGAAAAACCCTGCTGGTCGGCGGTCTTTCCTGCGGGCTGATCTTCTTTCTGGCGACGAATTTTCAGCAGATTGGCATTATGTATACCACCGTGGGAAAAGCCGGGTTTATTACTGCCTGTTACATCGTTATCGTCCCAGTACTTGGTATTTTCTTAAAAAAGGCATGCGGTCCGGCGGTGTGGGGGGCTGTGACCCTCGCCCTTATCGGTCTGTACTTACTCTGCATGGAGGGGGATGGTTTTTCCATCTCCCGCGGGGATTTTCTGGTGCTTATCTGTGCCGTTTTGTTTTCCCTGCACATTCTGGCGATTGACTATTTTTCGCCGCGGGTGAACGGGGTCAAGCTTTCCTGTATTCAGTTTTTTATCTGCGGGATACTCTCGGCGGTCTTTATGTTGTTTACGGAAAAGCCGGTGCTTGCCGATATTTTCGCTGCATGGGCACCGATTTTATATGCGGGCGTGATGAGCTGCGGGGTGGCTTATACCTTGCAGATTATCGGGCAGAAGGGGATGAATCCCACCCTTTCTTCTCTGATTTTAAGTCTGGAATCCAGCATTTCCGTCCTTGCAGGGTGGATGATTCTGGGGCAGAAGTTAAGCCAAAGGCAGCTTCTTGGCTGTGCGGTGATGTTTGGGGCTATTGTATTGGCGCAGCTTCCGGACAAACCGAAGACCTGAATTCAAGTTTTCCGTTCGGCGGCGGACATTTAGTTATTGTTCACATGTCCGCAGCAGAGGGCAAAAATCCGGAAATATGTCTTGATTTTGCAAAAAATGACGAAGCTGCCGATATTTAGCGAAAGATTTTGATTGAAAATTTGGCAGAAAGCTTTATAATCATAAGGAGGAAGGCAAAAAATGACAGCAGAGGAATATATCAGCCGGATTCCCCTGTGGACCAGGGAGAAGAATTCGCTGGCGGATATTCGGAGGTTTCTTGATTTTCTGGGAAATCCGGATCGAAAGATTCCTGTGATCCATGTGGCGGGAACGAACGGAAAAGGCTCCGTGTGCGCCTACTTAAGTTCTGCCCTAAAGGAAGCCGGATACCGGGTGGGGACGTTTATCTCTCCGCATCTATCAGAAGTTCGGGAACGCTTTTTGCTGCAGGGCCTTCCTGCGGATAAACCGCTTTTTGAAGAGGTATTTTTTCAGGTAAAAGAGGCAGCAGAGCATTTGACCCGGGAGGGACTTTGCCATCCAACGTTTTTTGAGTTTCTTTTTTATATGGCAGCGCTTCTTTTTGCCCGCCAGAACGTGGATTTTTGGGTTATGGAAACCGGTCTTGGCGGCCGGCTGGACACGACGAATGTAGTGGAACATCCGCGCATTTGCGTGATAACCTCCATAAGCCTTGAACACACCCGGTATCTCGGGGACAGTTTGGAAAAAATAGCAGAGGAAAAGGCAGGGATTATCAAGAAAAAGGTTCCGGTGGTCTATGACGGAAACAGTGTGGCTGCTGCCAGGGTGATTCAGGAAAAGGCGGTGCAGATGGAAGCTCCGGTATATGGCATTACAAGGGAAGATTTCTTTATCTGTCCCCGGACATCCGGCAAAAAAGGGCTTGTACTTCGGGAAAAGAAGAAACAGGAACAAAAAAGCCTGAAGCCAAAAGAACAGGAATCAGGAAAAACCGAATTAACAGAACCGGGTTTCGGCGGGTGGGAACTGGAAATTTCCTCGCCTGCACCTTACCAGGCGGACAATGGGGCTTTGGCTTTGAAAGCGCTCTGTGTTTTGATGGAACAGGGCGATATAGACCCGCGCCGAAAAAAACTGCTCTGCCGGGGCATGAAAAAAATGAACTGGCCGGGACGGATGGAAGAGATAAGGCCGGGGGTTTACTTAGACGGTGCGCACAATCCGGGCGGTATACAGGCATTTGCCGAGGCGGCGAAAGCGATTCCGGCGGCCCGCAGGTTGATTTTGTTCGGTGCAGTCAGTGATAAAGCCTATGAAGAGATGATTGCCTGCCTTTGCCGCTGTCTGAAGCCGGATCTGGTTGTTACCACGCATCTAAAAAGCAGCCGTGATGTAAAAGATGAAGCATTGCAGGAATGTTTTCGGGCGTTTGGATGTCCGGTGAAAGGTTTTTGGCAGGCAGATAAGGCTCTGTCCTATCTATTGTCACAGAAGAAAGAAGAAGACGTGGTCTTTTGCCTTGGCTCTTTATATTTAATTGGAGAACTCCGGGACGAATTACAGAAAAACCTGAGGTCAGAGGGGTGATGTCTGCATAGTACGCAGCAAGTGCGCAGACCTATGCAAACAGTAACCAGCGAACCTATGAAGACAGCAGCAAAAGAATGAGAGGAACCTATGGAGGAGGAGAAATCATTGATTAACTTTGATGAAGAAATTGCACGGTTTAAGCCCAGCTTAGAGGTTGGGGACATGGAAGATGCTATTGGAAAATGTGATTTAACAGACATGACCGACATTATGATTGAAATGATGAAGGCAGCGAAGGAAGATTAAAGACGAATGGATAATGGAAAGAGAAACCGCCAGGTTGCAAATTATTTTTACAATCTGGGATTGGAAAAAGCAAAGCTTCGGGATCTGACCGGAGCCGCAGATTACTTAAAAAAGAGTCTGCGTTTTGATAAATACCAGATCGATGCCCGTAATCTTCTGGGCCTGGTTTATTATGAACAGGGAGAAACCGCAGATGCCCTGATGCAGTGGGTAATCAGCATGAATTTACATCCGGAGGATAATCCGGCTGATGGTTTTCTGGAGAAAATTCAGAGAAAGCCAGGGCAGCTTGAAAAAGAAAATCAGACCTTACAGGCATACAATCAGGCGCTGAACTATGCGAAAAACGGAAGTGAAGATTTGGCTGTCCTGCAGTTAAACCGGGCCGTGGATAGCAATCCCCATTTTGTCAAGGCACAGATGCTTCTGGCTTTAATCTGCATCTCCCAGGGGGACTATGCCAAAGCAGGAAAAGCCCTGCACCAGGTGCTGCAGGTCGATAAGAGCAATGCAAAAGCACAGCAGTATATGGCGGTGGTCAGGCAGAATACCCGGCGGGAAGAACCGGTTAAGCAGAATACCAAGCATGAGGATGCGGAGCCAAAAAAGATAAAAGAGGTTTCTTCCCAGCGTCCGATAAAAGAGGATGATATGATTATTCCTCCTGTCTATAAGGAGAGCACGGGCTGGAGCAGTATTTTAAATATTATTGCCGGGCTGGTTATCGGAATGGCTGCGATATTCTTTTTGGTTATGCCTGCAATTACAAAATCCATGAATGCATCCCATAACCAGGAAATTATTTCCTACAGCCAGAAGATTAACCAGTTAAATCAGGAACTGGATAAGGTTAAGGAGGAGTATTCTTCTCTGGAAAAAAATGCCAATGATATGCAGTCGCAGTTAAGCACGATTGAAGAAGAAAACCAGGCGAAACTGAATCAGTATCAGATTTTAATCGGCATTCTGCAGGCTTACCGGAGTGATGATCTGCTGACCACTGCCCAGCTTTTCAGTATGCTTGATGCTTCATTGATTACTGACCCGGACATCTTAACCATTGTCAATGCGGTTTCTGAAGATATGACGACGAATGGTTACCAGACATTGCAGAGCCTGGGAACATCTTCCTGGAATGCAGGTCGAATAAACGATGCAATACAGTATTATGAAAAGAGTATTCAGGTAAAACCGGACAACACCTCAGCCATGTATCTTCTGGGAAGAATTTATCAGGATCAGGAAGATATGGAAAAAGCCAATTACTGGTTTGGAAAGATTCTTGACGAATTCCCCGAGAGCAGCCAGGCACAGCAGGCGAGGGAAGCAAGGGGCTATTGATAACGTTCTAAAATCTACAGTCAGTGCAGCAGGTGCGCAGACCTGTAGGAACAATAACAAAAATTCAGTATTTTTTTGGAAAAGGAAGTAAAATAAAAAGAAAATAATGATAAAGTAATAGAAAAAAGAATGAACACCAAAGAGAAGAACAGGCTTTTTGGTGTTCTTTTTTGCGGAAAGGGGTTATTTTATGGAACAAACTACATTTTCTTATTATGCGAAGTGGAATACGCTGGTGATTCATCTTCCCAGGGAACTGGATCACCATAATTGCCGGAATCTCCGCTATGAAACCGATTTGCTTCTGGCAGAAAACTATATCAGCCGGATTGTTTTTGATTTCAGCCAGACAGAATTTATGGATTCTTCGGGAATAGGCGTGCTGCTCAACCGTTATAAGCAGATGGCAGGAAGCGGAGGAAGCGTGGCCCTTTACGGTGCCGGCGCTCAGGTTCACCGGATTTTAAATGTCGGGGGGCTGGCCAGATTGGTGCCCTCTTTCGAAACCAAGGAGGCTGCTCTGGCCCTGGCCCGGTAGTCTGGAAAGGAAGAAAAACAGGATGATGGATAGAGAAGAAAGAAGAGAAGAAGGCGAAAGAATTGAGGAACAGATGGAATTAAAGGAAGACAGGAAGGTCGGGAGCAGGACGGAGCGGAAAGAAGACGGGAAGATGGAGGAGAGGATGGCGCTGGAAATAGACAGCATTTCCCGCAATGAAGAGTTTGCCCGGGTGGTGGTCGCTGTGTTTATGAGCCGGATGAACCCTACCTTAGAAGAGGTCGATGATGTGAAAACCGCGGTTTCCGAAGCCGTGACGAATGCGGTTATCCACGGTTACGGGCAAAAAAAGGGCATGATTTACATAGAAGGAAAGATTGAAGGAAATGAACTTACGGTGGTGGTTAAAGACCTGGGAATCGGCATTGATAATTTAAAAAAAGCCATGGAACCCATGTACACTTCCGATCCAAGCGGTGAGAGATCCGGCATGGGCTTTTCTTTTATGGAAGCTTTTATGGATCAACTGGAAGTCGAATCCCAGCCGGGAAAAGGAACCTTGGTCCGAATGAAAAAGCGGATAGGAGGGTAACCTGTGGACGAAACCATGCATCTGATTTCAATGGCGCACCAAGGGGATAAAACAGCCAGGGACAGACTGGTGGTAGAAAATATGGGACTTATCTGGAGCATAGTCCGCAGATTTGAGGGACGAGGCCATGAAATGGAAGACTTATTTCAAATCGGCTCCATCGGACTGATGAAGGCGGTTGATCATTTTGATTTAAGTTTGGGTGTAAAGTTTTCCACTTATGCTGTTCCCATGATCTGCGGGGAGATTAAGCGCTTTCTTCGGGATGACGGAATGATTAAGGTCAGTCGTTCTTTAAAAGAACTGGGAATCCGGGTGAACGGAGCCAGGCAGGAATTAAGCAAAAGTCTGGGACGGGAGCCGACACTTGACGAGGTGGCAGAAGCGGTGGAGGCCAGCAGAGAGCAGGTGGCGGCATCGATGGAAGCCGTGGCAGAAATTGAATCCCTATATCGTCCGGCAAGCTATGGGGATGAACAGGGGATGACCTTGCTGGAGCGGATTCCGGAAGAGAACGAAGCACAGGAAAAGCTTTTAAATACCATGGTGTTAAAAGCACTGGTGGAAGAACTGGGGGAGAGGGATAGGGAAATTATTATCCGAAGGTATTTTAAAAACCAGACGCAGAGTGAGGTAGCCAAAGAACTGAACATCTCCCAGGTTCAGGTATCGCGTCTGGAAAAGAAAATTTTAAAATCAATGCGGGAAAAAATCGTATAGAATTTCAGGGAATCGGAGATACTGGAAAGGAAATCAACAAGGCTTGGCATAGGTTTAAGTCCGGGCTTTAATGTGCAGAAGGCTGAGATTAAGGCAGGTCAGAGCAAATTTTTCTAAGAAGGTGTGTGCGATGGATTCCCTGAAATTTCTTTTTGGTGTGGTTTTATTTTTACTGTGTATGCTGGTTGCCGGTATTGTAATATGGGTGATGCTCTTTGGAATTCCTAAGAGTGCTATGGATGGCGGCACGCTGGTAAACCTATTTGGACAAATGAATTGGAGGTGCTGAAGAAAATGAATGAAGAGAAGGAAAGGCAGGATGGCGGCGGGGGCAGTGTGGATGTCAGCACACAAAATGGAGGCGAAGGAAACAAAAGCAATAAGCAGGTGTATCTGAAGCTGAATCAGATCAGTGAGGTACAGACGGAAAAAGTCAAATTAAAAGATATCGCCAAGATTTCCTGTCAGGATACAGCACTTTTAGCCAAATGCAGCAGCCTGACGGTAAAAGTTATCCATGAAAAGCGGGAAAAGCGGTATATCGGGGATGTACTGGAGATCATTGAGAAAATCAATCAGGTCGATCCCAAGGCACAGGTAGATAATCTGGGGGAAACCGATTATATTATTGATTATCGGCCGCCGCAGCCCTCCCGCAAGGTCTGGCAGTGGATAAAAACAATATTTGTCTGTATTATCAGTTTTTGCGGGGCGGCGTTTGCCATTATGACCTTTAACAATGATGTGGACGTGCCTGCACTTTTTCATGAACTTTACGGGCTGGTGATGGGGAAAGAGTCAAATGGATTTACCGTATTGGAGGCGTCGTATTCCATCGGGCTTTCTCTGGGGATACTGGTCTTTTTTAATCATTTTATGAAGTGGAAGTTAACCGAAGATCCTACGCCGCTGGAGGTTGAGATGCGGACTTATGAGGACGATATTTGCAAGACTTTGATTCAGAATAACGGCAGGAAGGAGAAGGAAGTCGATGTTACTTAACGGAAAACTCTGGTTTCTGGGCTTTTTGGGACTGGCTGCCGGGGGAATTATTGCCGCAGGAATCTTTGCTTTTCTGGCGATCATCGGTGTATTTCCCCGTCTGATTGGAAAAACCGGAACGAAGGGGAAGATTATGCTTTTTGAAACCTGCATTATTGCCGGAGGAATCCTTGGGAATATCGTGGATTTATATGAATTTGCACTTCCGGTGGGAGTGATGATGGGAAATATGCTTTTGGGGGTGTTTGGCCTGGCGGCAGGGATATTTGTCGGATGTCTGGTGATGTCATTAGCCGAAACCTTAAATGCTCTCCCGGTGGTGACCCGAAGAATCCATCTGGCGGTTGGACTGCAGTATATAATCCTTGCCGTGGCTGTGGGGAAACTGTGCGGTTCGCTGGCGTTTTTCCGGTACGGAATTGGGGGAGGATGAGGGATGGAAAAGGCATGGGATGGAGGATGGATGAAAAAGAGAAAAAAGGCTGAATGAGGAACAAAGGAATGGGACAGAAACAGGCAGAGAGGAGAGTTATCGATGGAAATTAATAAAGATGCGTATAATGCGTATGTTAAAGAAATAACGCCGGTGAATAATGTATGGGCAGATATGGGAAAGGCATTTTTGACCGGCGGACTTATCTGTACCGCAGCACAGCTGATTACCAATGGACTGTCGGGGGGAATGGGGCTGGAAAAGGATGCAGCATCGGCATGGACACTGATTATATTGATTGGAGCAAGTATTTTGGCAACAGGATTTAACTTGTATCCAAAGATTGTAAAATGGGGCGGCGCAGGGGCACTGGTTCCGATAACCGGATTTGCCAATTCTGTGGTATCACCGGCGATTGAGTATAAGGCGGAAGGGCAAATTTTTGGAATAGGCTGCAAAATCTTCACAATTGCAGGGCCGGTGATTTTGTATGGGATATTGAGCAGTTGGGTGTTGGGAGTGATTTATTGGTTTGGGGGAGTAATGGGAGTTATTTGAAAAATAGAGGGAAAAGTAAGAAATTAATTTGTTAATTGGTTTTATGAGCAGGATGATGAATGAAAAAAATTCATTAGCCTGCTTTTTTGATGCCTTAGGATATAGAAAGATTACCAATACAGCATTCGCCTTGTATTTCGCGTAATAGATAAATGAATTTAGATAGTTTTAGATAATGTTTAAACTGGTAGTACAAATATTTTATCAATGGAGAAAGTTTATATGAGCGGAAAAATTACAGAAAAAATCCCATATGGATTTATGAAACATGAAAAGTATGATATAGTGATAATGGATAGTGAAAAAATGGAATCAGTGAAATTGATGTTCAGTTTATGCCTTGATGGAATGAGTCTGGGGCAGATCAAGAGTGTTATAGAATCTCAAGGAGTTGAGTATCCAGCTAAATATAAGAAAGATAAGATAGTAGGATGGTCTTTGGCAGAAATAAGAAAGATATTGTCTGATCCAATTTATGGAAATGAAAGATATAGTGTTATAGCTAAGGAAGAATTAGAAATAGCGAAACGAATGTTGACGCTAAATACAAGAGTGGTTGGAAAACATATGGAAATAAGTGCTTTGGTTGGAATTGCAGTGTGTAAGGAGTGTGGCAGTTTTTTAGTGGAGAAGTCGGTATCCACCAGAGCACGGAGATATTTATATTATATGTGCGGGAAGAATAAAAAAGGAAAGGGATGCGCGACACATAAAATAGCAGTTAAAGAGTTAAACAAGAAAGCTTTGGAGGAAATGAGAAAAGAAATTGGAGATATAGAGGTTTTATGCTGTAAGGATCTAACAAGGAAAATTGCTATAAAGTACTTGAAGTATGTAAGTGTGGATTGTGTGGGGAATATAGAGGTAGTATGGAATACATAAACACATAAAGGTAGAAAGAGAAAACGTTACTGATACCAAAGTACTAATTGTAAAAGCAGAATATTGTGTGTATAATAAGAATAGAGCATACTTGAATGTACATTTTGCACAAAAATCAGATCTTATTCAGATAAAAAGATAGGGGAACTATGAAATACGCTATTGATAGATATGAGATGGGGTTAGAAAAAGAGGTTAGTGCAGATATCTTTTATAATAAGTATATTCCCCGGAAAAAGGACAGATTCTTTTGTCCTGAATGCGGTGAGCCTGTATTTTGGAGTTCCAGAGGAGGTTCACAGCCGGACAAGTTTTCGCATTACAACAAGACAGAACAGACTCCGGAATGTGATAAACGAGTGGACGGGCGCTCAGGATTGAATTTGTATGAGCGTATTGGATTGCCTGTTTATCTAACTATTAGAGATGTTAATCAGTTTTCTTTGATGATAGGATTTCCAGCAGTTGGTGAGAAGTTACTTGCTATAGCAGCATCACAGAATATCAAGGTTTGTATTGCAGGGGCAGATCATTATAGGAAAGTTTCTGTGAATGCTGTCAATTTTCTGGAAGATGGTATTACTTTAGTACCGATTAATTTCATTCCCTATCCAGGAAAAAATTTTGGAGTGACAATAGAACCAGTAGAAGCATTGGAACTTCGCAAAAAGTGGTCGGATTATGCAGATGGATTTTGTTATGGAGGGGCGATTTTTACATATGGAGAAACAGGAGGAAAAAAGATCAGGAAAGGCGGCAACGTTTCATCTGATAAACAATATTATGTGATTGCCAGACAATTTAATCCGCCCCAGGAGATTTCTTCACAAAAGCTTGGAACAATAATATTGAGTAAGAATGTCTATAATGTATATTTAATTACTATTAATATTTCAGTAGAAAACGCAAATAGATACCAATATGTAAAAAGTTATCTGCAAAAACAGTTTGGTGTATGGCTGCTGCAGACATCGCCGGAATTGATTCCGTTGTGGCCGCCCATGGTAGAACAGGGGACGATGATACCTGTCAAAAGCAATGTAAAGATGTATTGTTCAGTATCCAGTGGAAATGATGAACCGAATGTATATAGATATGAAGGTTCTGAGGTTTTCCCGCTGGCTGTCGACAAAGCTGAAGGAGGCAGCCATACAGTTTCCTTTTCTATACATTGTCAGGAAGTATTTCTTTCTGTAGACAGAAAATATGCAGGAAGAGAAATAGTGTTTCAATCCCAAAAGATTATTCATCCGAAGCATGAGTATAATTTTTATATTGAAAAGGAAAACGGAGATTTAGTGGAATGGAAAGATATCACGAAAGATGTGATTTCAGAACCTTTTTTTCTAAACTCAAATGCAAAAATGGAAGTTTATATTGGAACAAAGGATAAAATATTTCAGCATGTATCCGTTCGTGAGCATAGGGTGGTTGTTCCTACTCAATACAATTCAGAAGAAATTATGTTTGTGGAGGAGGGCGGAGTTTTTATTTATTATCGGATAAAAGCTGCAAATAGAGGAAAAAACTTAGAGAAAATATTGACAGTAGATAAAATAAGAAAGTGCTGTCAGGGGGAGTTAATTCCAGTTCCACATTGGGTAGAAAATATGTTTTTTAAATGGAAAAGGATTGGAAATAACAGGATATTTAATGAAGTAATGAGGATGATTGTTAACGGAAAAATACCAGTCGGCATTTTGAAAATATTATATGAATGTTGTAGTGCGGAGGAATATCATATATGAAGCAGCCAGAGGAAAGCAATTGTAATTTGAAGAAGAATGAAGAGGCAAAAACCAGAAACAATGATGCTGCAGAGAATGTAAATTCTTTGCAGCAGATCTTGAAGGGAAAAGGAAGAATTTTAATGGATGATTTTTCAGAAGAGGAAATAGAATATATTTGTATGAAAATTACACCCAAGAAAATTCGTGCATATTTTCAAAAGTATCCTAAAGAATTCAATAAAATTCGTTCAGGAAGCAGAGCAGCTTCTTTATCGGATGATACGACGGTAATGCTTGTGAGAAAAAATATTACGAAAGATTTTGTCGCATCTTTTATCACTAAGCAGCTTGATGTCTGGAAACTGGAAATAGAGAGATGTCGAAAAATGCAGGAAGAGAAGGGCAAATCGAGATCCATAGCTTTGCTTGAAGCTATACTTCAAAGTGTGTTTGAAGGAAATGTGAATCTCTTTTTTAAAGTGATAGGGGAAGCTTGTTCCAAAGAATATATTGCATTGACAGAAGATGCGCTACAACTCTTGAATGAAAAGAAAAAAAGAGAGGAAATTTCAATTGAAACCCTGAAAAGTGAAACCGAGGAGAGAGCAGATAGAGGTGAGATTACAGAACTAAAAGAAAAAGTAAAGAATTTGACGGCTCAAACAGTAAACTTGAAGCAGAAATTAGAAATGGAAAAAGAACTCTATACTAAGGCTCAAATGTCATTGTCCAAATTATCTGAGAGAAATAGTGAATTGGAAAGTGAACTAATATTAATAAAAAAGCAGATTGAACAGGAGAGGGAAAAGGGGGAAGGTCTTCAAGAGGAATTGGATAAATATCGCAAACTATCAAAGTACTGTGACGAGGAGATAGAAGAGCAGAAAGAAGATTACCAACATACATCTATTTGTCAAATATTCAGCGATTATAATGGAAAAAAATGCAGGCGGTTAGCAGATATAGAGGATAGGAAAATCAGTCGGTTCATTAAATGTGAAGATGAACCGCCCTATTTCAGTAATCGTGACAAATTACCATTGCTTGATGGGCCTGATACAGAAGAATTTATTGGAATATGGAATTGGAGTGTCATTCCGAATTATAAGGATTCTAATAGAGACTATGTCAATAAGATGCAGTATAATAGTAATATGAAGTACATAGAGGTCGTGGAATTTACAGAATGCCATAGCTATGAGGAACTTTTAGAGCGAATCACTGACAATGCTCTCTCTTGCATATCAGGAAGTAGAGCACTTTTTGTGTACCATGCAACAGAGAATCAGATGAATGGTTTGCTGTGTGGAACCAGTGAACTGGAATTCTGCAATGGGGATGTCCAGTTGAAGAAAAATGTGTATATATTGCCTCAGTATACGATTGACAGTGGCGATGTAATAGAAATTGCCGGAAAGAAGATTTATAGATACCTTAATATGGGTATGCCTCAAAATATTTATCAAGTAAAGAGCCCGCTGGAAGTTGTAAAGGAGATTGTGATAAGGCGTGCTACAAGTGCCAGATTACGGCAAAATGGCCTTAGTATAAAAGAAACTCAGCATTGTCAGGCTTTCTTGAAAGAACTGCCAGAAAAGACGATGTATCAGGAAATTATTGATGCGTATGAATGTACGGAAAAGGAAGCTGAGGAATATTTATCCTCCTTTATTAAACAGGCAGATTCCTATTTGTCAGAAGACGACATTGATATGGCGACATTAGGAATTGCAGTGGAGAGGAATACGGAACTTGTGAAGAAGTGTAAAGAATTGCTTTCGGAAGACTGGAAAAAGGAGAATTCTAGGCAACTTCTCATAGCGCAGGATGAACTAGAAAAAGTGCAGAGAGCAGTCAAAGAGGAAAGAGATAATTATACTACATATAAGAAGCAGTACAGCAAGGTACAGGAGGAACTGAAAGAACTCCAGACAGAGATTTCAAAACAGGAAAAACTGGCGCAGGATGTACAAGAAAAAATTGCAGCCAGAATTGCTTTGGCAAGAAAAGATGCATCAGATTTTATATCTGAAATGGCATTTGCTATTCCAATCGATACTAAAAGTAAGAGTGTACTGTCAGAAGAAAGTTCCATATCAATTACTTATAGAAAAAGGAAATATCATTTGTGCACTGAAATAACAGATATGGATTCTTTTGGAGATGAATTGACAGAGAATTTAATTTTGTCGGGTTATGATGACACAACGGCGCCTCAGATGGCGCAGATAATTGTATTTGCTATTTGTAATAACATGCCCATTGTATGTGGTGAACATGCGGAAAGGATAGTAGATTGTATTTCCTCGATGTTTGGATGCGATGGAACTTGTATGATATCTTTGCCAATAGGCGAACCTCACTGCAAAGATATCTGTGATTTTATTGGACAGGAGATAAAAGACGTCAATAGAGTATTTATTGTTAATGGCATTTTTGATGGATTTAGCTTGAATGCTTTTCATGAGATAAGGCAGCGCTCAGAAGAATGGGGGAATAAGGCGATTCTCATTTTTCCATTGAATGGTGTTAATACAGAAATGATTTCAAGTCATGTATGGAATCAAACTATGTTTATTGATGGAGATATGGGAATTATAGATTTCGGGAAGGACACTTTAAATGTTTTTTATTCCTCGGTTGATTTTGTTTTAGAATATGATGCAGAAATTTTTCGAAAAAAGCGCAAGCTGTTAAAACAGTTTTATGGAATAATTGATAACATGGCAGTTTTAAACTATGCAAAATATCTGGCAGTGACAGATGGAACAATGGGAGCGGACGAAATGATACTTGTCCAGGTTTTGCTGAGTGCGAAATCTTCCGGGAAAAAGGAGGATTTCTTGGAAAAGCTTTCAACAGTTGGATTGGATATAAAATCCAACAGATATATTAAAAAATATCTGTGAGGTACAGAGGATGAAAGATAGAATCCTATATGCTATGGCTGCTGACTTAGGGATTGATAGGTTTGAAAATGAATCAGAAATGCAATATTGCAGCAGAGTTATGTATTCAGCAATGGCTAGTTGGGTAAAAGCTGCAGCATTGGATCGACCGGTCACCAGTATACAAGGGGATGTACAGGGGGTGAGCAGAAGGCATATTTTTGATAAATGTACGGCTATCTTTAATGAAATGTTGAGAAGGCATCCAGAATCCAGGCCATGGTTTGAAACGGAATCAGAAACAGAGCGCCCCATTGGTGTGCTGCAGGGCAGACTGATAAGACATGGGGATTTGCTGCAGGTCGGATTTGGGACAAACCTTATTCTTGCAGGAAGCAGCCAAATGCTATTATCGGATAAAGTGGGGTGCAGAAAAGGTGAGATACTTTCGCAGAATACATATTATTCAGGCATAGCAATGCTTCAAAAAATACAAGAAAACACAATATTCAAACCTGAGCCAGTTACAGATGTAACAGAATGGTTTGGAGATTTTGTACACTCCGCTTGGTGGAAAACTGCGGGCATGAATAAGGATGTTCAATATTTTAATGCATATAAGAAGTCAAAAAATAATCATTCTTGTTGGCAGTTGGAACGGCCAAAACCAGTGAAAGGAATATGGTTTGCCCGCCGTAATATCTGTCAAAACGGATATGAGTATTATCTTTTGCGTCAGGACGAATACTTGTATGAACATCGGGTGGATCCGTTCTTACAGAAAGTTAGTGAACATAGACGGTTCATGATGGCAATGAGACACATGGCAGGGAATGATGTGCCGATAGAGGTGTATCACTGTGCAGACCATGTTCTGGTGAAATTGAGAATTCATTTACCGCAAAAGGAAAACTCTCTGTTGGAAACATACGCATGGCCCCACAATTCCATTATGGATAAACTGGAATGGGATATGGGTGGGCTGGTGTGGGAATTTATAAAGTCGCACTTATGTGGATTAGGGATAAAACTGATAGAAGAAAGGACAGGACATGGATAAATATGGAGTAAGAAACACTTATGATGCCATCAGAAATCGGTTGCTGGATTATATTAATACTGAATATCTTGGTAAAAATGACTCATTACGTGCTGCGTGTGGAAAAGAATTGCGGAAAGCGGGGATGGTGTTTCAGGAACCTTATATAGAGGCCAATCCCGCTTATTTGGAAGCAGAAGGGGGAATTAATGGCGCAGCATTGGAGATGGATGTCAAAAGAATTCTCCTGAAAATGGCAGAGTTAGATTTAGGCGTGTTCAGGAATCCATATAAACACCAGATCGAAGCTTTAGAAGCATTTTATCAAGGACAAGACCTTTTCATCGCTACGGGTACAGGATCTGGAAAAACAGAATGTTTTATGTGGCCAATGGTGAGTAAACTGGTTCTGGAGCAAATGCGTTCTCCTACAACATGGGAAATTCGCGGGGTGCGGGCAATTATGCTGTATCCAATGAATGCGTTGGTTTCTGATCAGTTGGGAAGACTTCGACGCATGATCGGCAATGGTGAAAACGGTTTTCATAGCCTAATCAATGAAATGGCTCCAGGAAGCAGGGTAGTGCAGTTTGGGATGTATACCGGCCGTACACCATATTCAGGTAGGGCTGACAGGAATCAAAACTTGAATTTGGCTGATACAATGGAGAGAGATATTCTTAAACAGCCAGAAGAAACTAAGAAAAAGCTTCGTGAACTTGGAAAATATCCCTCTAAAAAAGATTTGGAAGCTTTTGTGGGACGTTTGCGAAAACAAGAGGATTGCTTGACAGATCCAGAAGATGCGGAGTTAATAACCCGCCATGAAATGCATCAGTATTGCCCCGATATATTAATTACAAATTATTCTATGCTGGAATATATGTTGATGCGTCCTATTGAAAAGGGAATTTGGAACAGGACGAAGGAATGGATTGATAGTGCTCCAGAGAATAAGTTATTGTTCATTATGGATGAAGCCCACATGTATCGGGGTTCATCTGGAGGAGAAGTTGCTCTTTTGGTGCGTAGATTATTACATAAGCTGGGTATTAAGCGCAATCAGGTACAGTTTATTCTTACCAGCGCCAGCGTTCCATCAGAAAAAGAAAAGGAGAGAGAAGTATACCAATTTGCTTGTGACTTAAGTGCTCAACAAAAAAACAAAAATACGTTTGTACTAATCAAAGGAACAGCGGAGAAACTTTCAGAAAATGGCAGAGAGTTTGACCCGATTGTTCTTATAGATTACGATTTGGATTCACTGCAGCAGGACTGGAATGGGCGCTACCTGGCAATTATGGATTTCGCCAGGAGGGTAAACTTGCCTGTATACAATGGCTCTGAAAACGAAGGAAATGTCGGAACATGGCTGTATAATTGTTTGCGTTTGTGTAATCCAATGTTGCGGATTTTAAAACAGACTCGGGGACATGCAGTCAGCTTTAAAAAATTAGTGAAAATTGCGTTCCCCAAAAGTGAATCCTCTGCTGCGGAAAAGGCGACCAGCGTATTGCTTGCAATCGCTCCATTTGCAAAAAATACTGAGGGGAAGGTTCTGTATCCTGCCAGACTGCATATGGTGTTTCGGGGATTGCAGGGGATTTATGCCTGTTCCAATCCAGCCTGTACAGAAAAGAATCATGAGGATGCAGGGCTTGGATTAGGTCGCATCTATCTGCGAAAACCAGGAACACGTTGTAAATGTGGAGGCATGATATATGAACTGCTGAATGAAAGATCTTGTGGTGCATTGTTTCTGCGGGGATATATGAATGTATCTGAACATGAAAATCCTTTTGTCTGGAATGAGCCGGGTATCCAGTTTACGGATAACTTGAAAGAAGTTCTTTTCTATCCGATTCATCAGGATGGCAATTTTAAAAGAAGTAAAGGAAACAGAAAGATTCAAATTGCGTATCTGAATGCGCTGACAGGATACTTGGACAAATTTTCCGAGAAGTCTGACGGGGAGAAAAACTGTATTCAGGTAGCATACTGTGATATGGAAGTTAAGGGTAGGCCGGATTTATGGACATTTGGGACTTGTCCAAAATGCGACAAAATGCGTTTTGAGGCAACAGACTTTGTTACTAAAGGAAATGAACCGTTTTTCAATCTGGTATCGGAGCAATTCTATGTACAGCCGCCTGTTTCTCAATATAAGAATGAGGCCAATGGTGGACGAAAAGTTTTGCTGTTTTCAGACAGCAGACAGCGTGCTGCTGTTCTGGCAAGGGACTTGACCCATGCGGCAGATGAATGGGCTATGAAAAAAGCGCTGACGGTTGCAGTGAAAGAGCTTCAGGAGTGGGCAGAACGAAATCATAAAATTCCAACATTGAACATTTTGTATGCGGTTTTTTTGAAAGTTGCTTATCAAAATGGACTTCAGTTTTTTTATGGAAATAATGAAACGGAATTATTGGAAGATTTAAAGAAGATGAAGGAGTTATATGAGAAAAAGCAGGACAAGATAAAGTATAATGTTGTCATTAATAAATACTTTAAACATAAACCAAGTCAGTATTATGAACATTTACTGCGACAGTTGTGTAGCAGCTTTCGGTCTTTGACAGATGCAGGATTATGTTGGGTGGAGCCTTGTGATATTGACGAGGAAACCTTTGATGAAATCGAAGAGGAACTGGAGGAAGCAGAAATTGAAATGTCATTAGATGAGTTCAAGGTGTTATTTTCCGCATGGGCAATGGAAATTATGACTTCACAGTATGCGGTGGGTTCTGAAATTGATGATGATGTGCGAAGAAATATTACTGCATATCCCCGGCTGGGTATTGGGAATGGAAACGAATTGCCACCCAGAATTAGGAAAATGTTGGAAGTTCAGGGATTCACAAAGACTCAAATTCAAATTGTGGTCAGACAGTTGTGCAAGTTCCTTGCCAAAGGCAATCACACGTCCTCCATGTATCTCAATTCGGATATGATTATGTTACGCTTTGGTGAAAATCATGAATGGTATAAATGCCCCAGATGTAGTGGCGTGTTTCCTTTCGTATTGTGGGGAAAATGTGTACACTGTGGGAAAGGGATTCCTAGAAAGATGACGAAGGAAGATTTTGATGGAATTAAATTCTGGCGGGTGCCTGTCTTGGGAGCGGTGCATGGTGATCCGCAGGCATATATGACGCGAATTAACACAGAAGAGCATACCGCACAGCTTTCTCATAAGGATCAGCGGCAAAAAACATGGTCAACTACGGAAGATTTTGAAATGAGATTTCAAAATGTCCATGTAGACAATGATCGTCCGGTAGATATATTGAGTTGTACTACGACTATGGAGGTTGGTATTGATATTGGTTCACTGATGGCAGTTGGTTTGAGAAATATTCCTCCTATGCGGGAAAATTATCAGCAGCGTGCTGGGCGTGCAGGCCGGAAAAGTGCAGCGATATCCACGATTGTCACATATACAGACAATAGGCCTCATGACAGTTATTACTTTCATAATCCTGAAAAAATCATTTCTGGTGTTCCCAGAACGCCATGGATTGATGTTGACAATAAAAAATTAGCATATCGACATATGAATGTAATTTGTGCTACGGAGTTTTTTGACAGGATGGAAACAGGAGCAGATGAAGTTAGGATTCATGATTTTTTCCGGACTGATTTTAAAAATTTTGAAAAGTTTATCAGTGAGAAAAGAGAACCGGATTTTGAGTTGGAAACACTTATCCCAGAAGGGATAGACTTCAATATAGCGGAATATAAAGAAGAAATTTTGTTTCAATTGGAAGAATTGAAACAAAACACGGAAGAATTCCCAGAGGAATATCAGGATGATGATAATCAAGAAAAAAGCGTGCTAGACATTTTTTTGGAAAGAGGGATTTTTCCAACATATTCTTTTCCTAAAGATGTTGTAGGTTTTTATGTAGAAAATGAAAAGGGATCATCCATTGAACAAAAGCCGGAACGCGCTTTGGACATAGCGATTAGTGAATACGCACCTGGACGGTTAGTGGTGATTAATAAGATTACTTATAAATCAGGTGGTATTTACAGCTTTCATTCAAAATTTCGTGCGGATGAGCAGGAACATCCTGCTCGGCCGTTTTTTGAAAGTAAAAGTAAAGAATATTTTAAAGATCTATATTATTGTGGAGCTTCTGCCTGCAGTTGGATGGGATTGAAATATGAGAACCAATGCCCATTTTGTGGAAAATCCACTATTCGAAGCCAAAAGATGCTAAAGCCGTGGGGATTTGCGCCTGTCAACGGAACAAGTGCTAGGGAAGCAGGGGCTGAAGCGGAAATGACTTATGCAGAGGAACCTTGTTACTCTATTACCCCGAAAGAAAGTGAGATGGAAACAGTAAGAAGTTTTAGTAATCTGCGCTATTCAAAGAGAGCCAATGATCCGTTGATTATCTTGAATAAGGGGCCTAAATCTACAGGCTTTATGGTCTGCAAAGATTGTGGGGCTGCGGTTCCCGGGGATGATGAAACGATTCTTAGGAAAATATATAAACCGTATCGCCATCCATATACAAATTATAGTTGTTATCACGGGACAGGAAGAGTTGTAAACACCTATCTGGGCAATCAGTTTAGAACAGACATGGTAGTGTATGAGATTACTCTTGATGCAAAACGAATAAATGTAAATCCTGGTGGGCTTTGGATACGAAGAGCCGGACAGACTTTAGCAGAGGCGATGACTTTGGCAGGCGGACGCCTGTTGGATATTGAATTCAATGAAATCAAAAGCGGATATCGATTGCGATATTCAGGAGATGCTTTTAAAGCGTATGTAGATGTCTTTTTGTTTGATAGTCTTTCTAGTGGAGCAGGGTATTGTTCTGCATTGGCGGAAAGGACAGAAGAGCTGATGGAGAAAACAAAAAAGGTTTTGATAAGCTGCCATGCCAAGTGTGACAGCGCCTGTCATGAATGTTTGATGCATTACTGGAATCAACGAGTTCATAGCTTGTTAGACCGTTTTGCAGCATTGGAACTGTTGGAATGGTGCGAAAATTCCAATCTTCCGTCAGAATTATCTTATGAACAACAGGAAAAATTGCTGGAACCATTAAATGCTTTGGGAGCGGAATATAAAATAGTTGGGGATGGGATACATCATTTTGTTGTGATGCGAAATAAAAAATGTAAGATTGCTGCATATCCGGCGATGTGGTGTGAAAACAGTATTTTGCTGCCAGCAGGGACAATTACACTTGCGGATAAACTTTTGAAATATGCTTTACCGAAAGCGGATGAATTGATTCGTAATGGATGGAAAAAATGTTTTAATGATTGATTCATGCTTTCAAAAAGTGGAAGTTATTTCTTGTATGAGTATTAAGAAGAATAATCACTAATAGTGTCATTAATTCTCGCACCAGTGGTGCGAGCGTTGAAGGGATATAAAGTATATGAAAATTATTATATATTAACCTTTTGTAAATGAAATGAAGGAATTGATTCATAAGAAACAATTTCAGGCAATAAAAATGGTAATTACGGAAAGCATTAACCTTTATTGGAAAATTGGTGAAGAGATATAATATCAGCAAAGGGAAAAGGGGGTGGCGAAAATCCAGTGTTCAGATATTGTCAAAGGAATTACAAAAATTACCCGGACTTACAATATGAAACGAAAAAAGGAATTTTTACCATTGGCAATGAAGAAGATATGAAATTTTTACTTTTGGGGATTGAATCATAGGAGGGTACATTCCCCGATGCTTGCATCGTGCAAACTAATACCGAGTGAAGCGAGGTTGGGGCGAGTACCCCGCTCCTGCGAAGCAGGAGACAAACGCCCTTGTGGTGTTTGAGTGCTTGCACCGGGGAAGTTTATCAAAGATACTATATAACTTCCATGACGAAAGAAAACAGGATTGCTAATTCAATTATGGTGTTGCCTGGTTAGTACAGAAAGAAAAGATGGAATAATTAATAAGCTTGGACTAAATGAAAGCAGCGGAAACTGAAACCTATATTTGCAAATATATAGGGGATTTAAAGTGAGGAGCAGTAATGGAAGAGTTATTCGATTTGTCAAAATTTGATTCCTACAGAGAGGACAATCGCAGAGAAGTAAAAAAAGCAGAAGCAGGCTTGCCCAATAGCTTATGGGATACTTACTCTGCTTTTGCCAACTGCTATGGCGGAGTTATTATTCTTGGTGTAAAAGAAGATAAAGATGGTAATTGGCATACAACTGGACTGAAAAATGCACCAAAGTTGAAAAAGACTTTTTGGGATACTCTTAACAACCGCAAAAAGGTAAGTATAAATCTTCTAAAGGATGACGATGTGGAAACTTTTTCACTGAACGATACAGGTGATGTAATCATGGTAATATGGGTTCCGAGTGCAAAAAGGGAACAAAAGCCGGTATATATTAATGATGATCTGTTTGGGGGAACTTTCCGCAGAAATTGGGAAGGAGATTATCACTGTACCAGGCTGCAGGTCAAGACAATGTTAAGAGATCAGGCAGAAGAAACCATGGATATGGAAGTACTTGATGAGGCTGAAATTGAAGATTTGAATGGAGATTCTGTTCGCGGTTACCGTAATAGTCATAAATCTTTTAAGCCAGGACATCCATTTGAAAGATTAGATGATAGTGAGTATCTGAGAGTAATTGGTGCAGCAGGCATTTCTAAAGAGGATAAAAGGCTTCATCCGACTGCCGCCGGAATGCTTATGTTTGGAAATGAGTATGATATTGTGAGGTATTTCCCAGAGTATTTTTTGGATTACAGGGAAAATCCGGATATGGTTATCAGATGGTCAGACAGGCTTCAATCTTCGTCAGGGGAATGGTCCGGGAATTTATTTGATTTTTATTTCCGTGTATACAATAAAATCATTAAGGATATCAAGGTACCATTTAAAATAGAGGGCGGTTTTCGGATTGATGATACACCTGTTCACAGAGCATTGAGAGAAGCGTTAGCAAATTGTATTATCAATACAGATTTTTATGGTAAATTCGGTGTTACGATAATCAAGGAGGATGATAAACTTACACTGGAAAATCCTGGATATATTCGGCTTGGAAAGGAACAGATGCGCAGGGGAGGAAAATCTGATCCAAGGAATAAGAGCCTGATGAAAATGTTTAATTTAA
>VSOC01000046.1 GCA_009774615.1 Lachnospiraceae bacterium | reverse complement strand
TATATCCCCGCCTTCCATCATGACCAGACATAATTACTCCAATTATCTCACCATTACATTCTGCCACAAAACTTGATAGTTCTTTTGTTTTTCAAACACACACAGCTTCAAAATATCCCATATATTCTTTCCGTTTACTTTCTCCAATCGAAGCATATTGATATCCTCATATATTTTTTCATTTGATAAACATTTCCATATCATTAAGTTTAACATATACATAAGTATCTTTCCAAATAGATTTTTCCGTTTCATCTTTCCAGAAATACACATTTTTTCTAAAATGAGTTTCGCGCTGAAATCCTAACACTTCAAGTAATTTCCATGAACTCTTATTATTGAGATCACACTCTGCATATACCCTATGTACGCCATTAGAATTTGATTTTTTGATAAACGAGATTATAACTCCTGCCATTGGACGCAAAAAGGTCTTTCACCGGTAGATAAAAATTCCCGGATACACAAAAACGCATCATTTATGGAAATTACGGCATCTGCTGCAGGACACCACTGTACTCCATCTGCAATAAATGTAATTTCATTCTGGTTTTTATCATTATAAGAAAGCCATATATCACCTGTATCATTTTGGAAAAAATTAATTGCCGCATACTGCCCGTTGGTACAGACAGCCAGGCAGGGGTATTCGTCATCTCCGCTAATCCACAGGTCGGCTTTTTTCTGTGCCGCTGTTTGCACAAATTCTATTACATCATCTACAGATTGAAAGGTAAAATCTCCTTGGTTTGTGCTGACGATTGCCATATATTCCTCCGTATTCATCGGCATGTTGATAGTATAGACAGCAATTCTATGATTTCAAAAAATGTTACTATATTTTATCCGATATAATCTCTCTGTTTCAAGTTTAGCCCATTACCTCTGATTTTTTATTAACTTTGTTGGACTTTTTCCTGTTTTTTTGAACTTTTTTTGCCGCTTAAAACATCTCATTCCATATTGTATTTATTTTTTACATCTCCATTAATGCGCCTATTATCAATTCCTTATTATCTTTCAGCAACTTCCGCTCCCACCCATACAGCCAAGTTTCATGATCGGTTATCCATTGTTCTATTTTTTCCGATTCCTAATTGTTTTCTCCAACCAGGAACTTCGCCATCATCTGCCCAATATTCATCGACAGATTTTATCTTAGAATCTTCAATATCAAAAAAGGATGTTACATGAAATGATAAAGTTTTTTCTTTTGAATATACATGAGTAATTGTAATTATCAGGTCATTTATGATTTCTATTCTTTCCACCTCTCCTGTCCAGTCACCGGGATATTCACAATTTGCCCGGATAAATTCCTCTACTGTAAAATGTTCATTGGTACAATGCCAATGGACAGAAGCATCCCTGCAAAAAAATGTCCGGATTTTCTCTGCATTCTGCTCAAGAACATATTTCCAAAATTCGGTTATATCTATTCCTTTTGACCGGTTACTATTCAGATCCTTATCTATTTTAGATTGCGTCATCTCTGTTTTTCCTCTCTTTTCTAACATGTCCATGAAATTTCCCTTTATCTATTTTCATCAGATCCAGCAAATACACCAATTCTTTATTGATTTTCTAATTTTCTATAAATTCCCTGTTTATAATAATTCCCGCATATATTTTGAAACATAGAACCGGTCTTCTTCTAACTCTGTATCCAGGCAAGACCAATAGATAATATCCTGATAATATAGCTGCTTTTCAGCAACAAGAATAGTCTTTATTTTATTCCAAATTTGCTCAAGTAAAACGGATTCTCTTCCTTCTGCAATCAAATCATCAAACCCCTGAATAATCATATTCATCATTTCTTTTTTTTGATGTACAGACAGGATATTTTTATGATAAAAATCAATATAATTTTCTGTGTTTTCACTATCTCCTGCAGTAAAACGCCAGTCCTGATCGAATTTATCCGGCGGAATAACTCCATATTTCTGATAAAGTATGGAATAAAAATCCTGCATTTCTATTATACTTTCTCTTTCCACATTTATATTTTCCCTTTCCACATTTAATCATCTTGAGTAACGATAGGATTATTTTATTCTTTAGCTTCCGTAATAAAACCCTCTTTCATATCCTCATATATTCTTTCATTCGATAAACATCTCCATAGCATTTAGTTTAACATATACATAAGTATCTTTCCAAATAGGTTTTTCCGTTTCATCTTTCCAGAAATACACATTTTTTCTAAAATGAGCTTCGCGCTGAAATCCTAACACTTCAAGTAATTTCCATGAACTTTTATTATTGGGATCACACTCTGCATATACCCTATGTACGCCATTAGAAAATGCACGTTCGATTAAAGCTTTGCAACTTTCAGCAGCATAACCATATCCCCAATAATTTCGATTAAATACATATCCTATTTCCAGTGCTTCAAACTCACGCTTTCCCATATATACATTTCCAATCATTTTATGGGATTTTTTCAATTCAACAGCAATCATTTCATCTGTACTAATGCGCCATTCAAGACTTTTTTGTGTTTCCTCGAAGGTTTGCGGTTTATACGGTTCATATCTCACAACTTCCTTATCGGATAAATATTCAAATAAATCCTGAATATCTTCTTTTTTATATCTTCTTAAAATTAACCTTTCTGTTTCTGCTATAAATAGTTTGTTTTCCATATCATACGCTCCCTAAACGAATAAGCTTTACTTGTTTCTTTTTTGAAAACTTACCAATAACTTTGTCTACCCCAACAGTCAATAGAATACTCCACAACCCACAGCATCTCTGATATTCATTTGATTTTTTAAAATATGTCCAAGTACTTGTATATCTCTGCTATAACTTTTATTCACACCATATCACCTCTTTTAGAACATTTTTATAAACACTTTCATCATTTGTTGGGAGATCCATTTCTTTGAAAAAATTGTCCATTTCTTCATCTTCTTGTTTTAATAGGCCAAGCAACAACACATCTACATCTATTCCATAAAAACTACTTTTTATATAATCCATATCAGTTATTGGCATTAAATCTGTATCTACTACTATATCTATATCACTTGAATCTGTATTATCACCTCTGGCATAAGAACCTGCTAATCCCATCTTTATGTTATAAAACCTATTATGTTTAATTTTTGATAGTATCCCAAGTATCTCATTCTTGTTCATAAATCTCATCTCCATTTTTTGTTCAGTTATCCAAGAAACTGGAATTTTATTATGCTGTCGTATACCACCTGAAACATAAATAATTGTGTTCACTTTCTGCAGCATAAATAACTTCATCCCAGTTCATTCTCTGCTGTACTTACCTTATCTCCAGTCTTTTCGTTATTTTCCGGTAATTCCTGCAAAAGCGGTAAACGCACCGAATCTACAAACCGCGGATCACATGCTGAATATTTCCGATAATTTTCACGTCCCTGTGCCAGAGTTTCATGGTTTGCCCCGCTGTATATTTCAGGATTATCTCTAAACACATCATTTTCCCAAAAACAAACAGGACAAATATCCCACATAATATCTTCTTCTGTTCCCACTAACGTATAATAGCCGCAGCATTTACATTGATGCCGCTTTTCAATCCCATGATTTTCCAATTCAACATCTTCCATCTTATTTCCCATAACATCCACACTCCCATCTATGGGTTTAACCGAACATACACATATCGCCTGTTCATGATAAACATTATAAACGATCTTTCCCTCCCTGGCAAAACCTTTTTCCATTCTGCGGAAATTTTTCCTACAAAAAACTTTGTTTTCTTGTACTACTCAGCACGGTATAATCTCTGACGAATTTACCTATAAAGCATAATCAGCTATCAAACACACCCAGAAACTTAAAATAGCCAAAGGTTTCATTTTGTACTTCTTTGATTGCACCGTCATAAATTATCCTATCCAAAATAATAATCGCATTATAAGGTCTGTCTAATCTATCGGGATACATTCTTTTTAACGCATCAATATCAAAAATTTCTGCGCTTTTGACAAGTTCATCTATTCTAGCCGTCGAATTCTTCTGCAATACCATAACAGCAAAATCTTCATCATAGGTATTTATGCCAAAATCAACACCCATTTCAAATCCTATATAATCATCCTCCAAAAGGTCATAATCCTTTTCCCAATATTGTTCAAATAGCTCCTGCGATTTACAAACGCCAATAAAAACTGAGCAGCGACTTTCGTCTGTGCTATAGCTAATATCTAATTGTTCAACCTGCCTCATATTTTAACCTCCTCGAAAATCTCGATTTATCCATTCTCCTTCATTCGCTTACAGCCCTTGTTCCAATGCTTCTAAACAATCATAATAACCTGAAAAATGATAAGTTCCTTTCCTTTTAGATAAAACTGCCCACATTAAACTATTTGTTTCATCATCAATAATTTCAGTAATATATGTACCCCCATACTTGAACATTCGACGCGGTATTTCATCATCCGAAAAACCCGTTTTTGAAAGATTTATTTCCGAGAGAATTTTACAATGAAGTTCCTTAAGAAAGATTAATTCTTTCTTTGTATAAGTTATATTTAATTTAATCTTCATCTTTCTTTTAATTCCATATTTATCATTCATTTTTAATAGTGGCTATTTCAAACACTATCAAAAGTACCAATAATTCTATCCCTTGCTATACTATTTTGTGATTTATAAAATAGATTGATATACAAATTCAATACTATTTTGTCCCATAAAAAAATCAGCAATCTCTGCAAATAGATTAACAATAAAATCAACCATATAAGGTTCCTTCAAATTTTTGTTTTTGATTACTTCAGCCTAATAGAAATACCAACAAAACAAGTATATGGTTTAATAATAGTTTCAAAATACTGCTTATCGCCGAGAGCAAATGGATTATCTGTTGCCAGCCAATCCTCCCATGCTCTGCTGAAGCAGTCCATTTCCCATGTTTTCACCGACTCAATTCTATCACTGATGCCGATAATCTCTTTCCAGCATTTTGGACTCTTAAACATATGAGCATCATCTCCAACCCAATCGGAAAGAAGCTCTTCGGCACAGCCTGTATATTCATCCTTCAACCCTGGAATTCCAATCAAAACCACCCCGTTGCTCTTCATCAACGGCAAAATCTTTTCCTGAAAAAATCCCTTACTTCCTCCAAAATAATGATAAGCATCAATACTAAACAGTGCATGAAATTGTTTTTCTTCAAAATGAAGCTGGTTCGCATCCTCACAAACAGGTGTTATCTGTTCTCCAACCCCCCAACAGGCAAATCGTTTTTTGTTCTCTTCTGCACTTATCCACAGATCATTGGCATCAACCTTAGCTCCTGTTTCTTTCGCAAGGACAAGACTTGTTAATCCCGTCCCGCATCCCAAATCAAGAATCCGGTCATCCGCAGCAAATCGCAAAGGATATTTATCCAATAATTCCGCTAAAATCCTGACACTATTTGGGCCCATCATGGTTTCTTCGGAAATATATTTTTTATAGTTGTTAATATCCAATGATTTCACCTCCGTTAAATTCATATTTATCATTAATCAGCGCGTAATTGACATGATATTTTTGCGCCAATGTTATCTTCTTTTAGTTCCATTTCATGATTCATTTTTACAAAACCGTACTTTTCATATAAAGGACGCCCCATACCCGTCGCTTCCAAAGAAATAGCGGTAATGCCTCTTTCCTTCATATCTGCACAGACAAACTGCAGCAGCGCACCGGCAATACCGTTACACCGCTTATCCTCCTCAACAAAAACAGCACAGACATTAGGCGTTAAGTCTTTTCGATTATGGAAATCATTGGCAATAACACCTAATCCGCCGATAATCCGCTCTCCCTCCACAGCCACATACCATTGCGGAACAGCATTTTCCTTTTTCAGGCACTCTTCCATACTTTCCAAATAGGCGGATAAAGGAATATTCCACTTTTCATGAAACCACCGGGCAGCACGTTCTTTTAAAAGTCAATAAAAGAGAACCGCTCAATCCGATTACGGTCAACAGCACATCGGTACATCCGTTTCTTCCAGCTGACGGAAATTAAGACGGGCATTGCGCAATCCCAAATCAGTAAAGTAATATTTGACTGGCGTGTCAATATATCTTTTCCCCTTAATATCATATCGAAAGGCACTGTCAATCAGGAAGGAATCACAAAGATAATCAATATATCTCTTAATGGTTGTGTTACTGATGGTTTTCTGCTTGACACTCTTGAAAGTAGCCGATAACTTTGTCGGATTTGTAAGTGAGCCGATAACTGATGAGAGGATGTTCAGAAGTTCCTCCAATTCTGTTCGGTTGCGTACATTATGTCTGCCTACAATATCTGATTTAAATAGATATCTCTATTGATTTCCATATCATCATCCTGCCTTCTATTGAAAATTTTTGCGAGTTATCGCATTTTTTTCCAATAATTATATCCTACTCGAACCGATTTTACAACTTCTAATAAAAATTTTTGCGAGTTATCCAATTATATGTAGTAAGACTTGTAATGCTTTGTAAACAACATGATTATTTTTATCGAATTAATTCCAATCTCATGTAAATAATTTCTTGAAATCCCGTTATGCGGGAATTAAAACCTTTAGGGTTTCTGCCATATTCAACAAATCCGTTTTTTTTATACATGGATATTGCACGTTTATTTTCAGCAACCACATTCAGTTCAAGCTGGATATATCCCGCAGCCTTTGCACACTCAATACACGCTGTTGTTAATGCCTGTCCAATTCCCATCCCCCAAAATTCTCTGGCGACACTGATTCCAAATTCAGCACGATGCCGTACCTTATATTTTGAACCTATTGATTCGATTCCAGCAGTTCCCACAACTACATTATCAACTACGGCGACGATTTCAATTTCATTTTTGCTTTCGGATTTTTCTTTTAGAAAGTGGCTTTCCTGTATCACATCAAAAGAATTCTCATCAGGATAGGTAAGTAAATAATCGGTTTCGCTATGAGTCAAATTAAAGTTATCAAGCACAGCCTGCCCATCACTTTCCATTCCATTTCTTAAACAGCATTCTATACCATTTTTTAATATTATCACTTGATGATATTCCATACCATGTACCTCTTTTATTTACATACTAAAATCAAAATTTTTAAGGATTCAGTCAGGCATATAAACTGGAATCTAGATCGCATCCAGACTCCCGCCATAATTTCTGGTATTCCATATTTCATCAAATTCTTCTTTGGAAATAATCGTTGCATAAAAGCCTTCTCCCCAGACCTTTGCGTTAAATTCATCAACGGTGGGGATTGAGCATACTTCTATAACATCACGATAGAAATCATTCTCAATCTTTACTGTCCTGTCTGCAAAAACTTCCATCTCTCTAAGTACAAAGCGGTTATCCTTCAAATCTACTTCATAAAAATATATCACAGGCATATCATCAGATTCATATGCCATAAATAACTGTATATACTCAATATCGCTTTCCATTGACCAACACCTCTCTATCAAACCCCGAATTTCTGCATGATAAAGGTCAGAAGTATATTCCTGTATTTTTTTAAATAGATTGATATATAAATTGGAACTGTCAGCACTGAACCACATAACGATAATGCAGCATATCCACACCCCTGTAATGCTTTATCCATGAATCTGTCATTGTCATTCCGTTCCTTATGGCTACATTTTGAGATGCTCTATTGGATTCTCTGATAATAGAGCAAACTTCCTCTGCTTTTAATACTTCAAATGCATACTTTTTACATGCCTTTGCTGCCTCGATGGCATATCCTTTATGCCAATATAATCTCTCGAAAAGATAGCCTATTTCAAGTACTTCTTCATCTTTCCAGGGCTGCATGGTAAGTCCGCATTGCCCGATCATTTCATCCGTTTCTTTTAAAATGACTGCCCATAAACCAAAACCCCATTTTTGATAACGGGAAATTTGTCGTTCAAGCCATTCCTGAACTTCATCATCACTGAACGCTCCCTCATATGCATACATTGTATCTTTATCTTGTAAGATTTTACACAAAGACGCAAAATCAAATGGATTCATCTCACGCAGGTATAATCTCTCTGTTTCAAGTATCATATTTCCTCCATACATTCCGCTTTGTTGCTATAAATCAATATTAATTTCATATGTATCATCTATAAGCACATAGTTTACATTGTATTTTTGAGCAAGTTCTAAAAATTGTCTATTATCTTTCAAAACATTTTCCAGTGTACAACATCCATCATCTAAACGACTTTCTATGATATTTGCATAGCTTTTTATACTGGAAAAATGATTTTTTATATAAGCTTCGCTCATTATAAGGCAAAAATATTTCATATGCCTGAGATATTCCTTTGTAAAATCCTTTGACCAATCAAAAGGAATGTAACATCCTTCGACAATAAGATTTTGCTTGTTCTCAATCGCTGTTTTAATTATTTCACGAATAACCGGCCACAAATAATTCGTAAGTTCACAATCATCCTCCGGTGTAAGTTTCGTATAACCGCTGCGAATTAATCCCATCTTCAAGTGATCTATAGATAAATAGGGATAATTATATTTTTCCAGTAATTTTTGTGCAAGTACAGTCTTACCTGTATGCGATGCACCTGTGATTAATAAAACCATTTTTCCTCCTAAATTGGAATTTACTTAGTTCTTTTGGCAAACTTATATTCTTTCATTCGTTAAACATCTCCATATCATTTAGTTTAACCTATACATAGATATCTTTCCAAATAAGTTTTTCCGTTTCATCTTTCCAGAAATACACATTTTTTCTAAATCTTCTTAAAATTAGCCTTTCTGTTTCTGCTATAAATAGTTTGTTTTCCATGTCACACGCTTCCTAAACGAATAATCTTTACTTGTTTCTTTTTTGAAAACTTACCAATAACTTTGTTTACCCTAACAGTCAATAGAATACTCCATAATCCACAGCATCTATTCCAAATCATCATCATTACACGCAATACAGCCAAAAATAGAATGATAAATTCCATGCTTTTCACATTTAGGATAACCATTTTTTATCGGCTCATTAAGTTCAACATCTTCTAACCATTCTCTCGTTGCTTCCTCATCAATATCTTCTATTTGAATTGCCTGAAACATTTCATACAAACAATCTATCCGATTAAAAATCATTTCTTCATTAGGTTCATAGGAAAGAGTTTCCCAACCTATTCTTTTTTTTACACCATCAAGCACACGCAGCATAAATTGTTTTTGTCTTTCAAAATATTCCTTTTCCCACAACATTTCCGTAATGTCAAATCCAACCGTTCCCCTTCCAACGATATTTTGATCTTTCATCATCAACCAGACCATCATATTTCTCTCATCATCTGTCCTAGCCAATCGAGAACCGCTCAATCCGATTACGGTCAACAGCACATCGGTACATCCATTACTGCACTGACATGTTTTTTCACGAAAATTTATCAAATTACTCATATCTTCCCCTTCTATTGGATGTTTTCATTATCACCGTTTATTTTTAAGATTTTTTTTGCTGCTTCCTCAGGAGCACGAGTTTTAAGATAATCGATAATTTTCTTCCTATCATTTTCAGAATCACCCCACCAATAATACGGAGATGAACACATACGTTTTAACACTGCGGGCTTATAAACTTTCTTCATTCGATAATTTTCAATATATGCAGAGCGCATAATAACTTCAATATATTTATTTCCATATCGAGGCAAACCAATTACAACAATGTTTTCATATCCATCTCCCCATTGAACCGGTGCAAGATATACTTTCGTTCCGCGAGAAAAATGTTTTGTCCCATTTTTTATTTCTCGTTTCAAGCCATACTCATGTTCCTGCACAATATTTCCAACAAGACACCAACACCAATGATGACCATATTCCGTATATTTTTCATAGGATTCTGCAACTGCTGTTTTGTATTTTTCATAAAAATCTTCCAAAGAATAAAATGCCTTTCCTTTTTTAAATATTAGCAGTTGCTTTTTCCTGTCCAATAGAATTACTTTTACATTCCCTTTTGATAATTGTTCATCCAGGAAGAACTCGTGTGTTTTACTTCATGCCTCTCCCTCTCCAAATTCCAATTTTATAGCCTGTAGGTTTCCTTTTCTACAACATAATAAATATCTTTCCCTGTTTTCTCTTCAAAATATCTTTTTAGTCTTATATTTGCATCCCATTTTTCCTGCGGATAATAACCATACCTTCTTTTTACATCACTCATACGCTCTTCTATATCTAATACGCATTCACTGCCTGCCAAAGAATCACACAACTGAATCAACCTGTCATAGTCATCCATAACAACTTTAGCCAAAGCACGATTAATCAACTCCAATTCTTCATCAGAGGTATCAAATTTTCCAATATAATCTTTCGTCGATTGATTGTGAAATGAGTGCGTAAGGCAAACCTTTGCGACTTCATCATATCCCAATGCTTTCATATAAGTATAGCCATCGGATACATGCCCTAAATGCCTGACCCCAAACTTTCTTCCAATGTCATGAAGTAATCCCAGTACATAGGCTTTTTCCGCATATAACCCATCGCATAATCCAGCTATTTTTTCCGCACAATGCGCGGTAATCCGACTATGATTTCCCCAGGGCCCCGGATTATCTTTTTCGGCCTCTCTTAATAATCTTTCAGCTTCTATTCTTGTAGGTATCATTTCTTCTATCATCATCTCCATCTATTAGATTTAAAACTTCCCCATCTCCTATGATTATAAATGATTTTCCCCTCCTTGGCAAAACCTTTTTCCCTTCTGCGGAAATTTTTTCTACAAAAAGCCATAAAAAAGAGTTAAATTTTTATATTGACTTTCCAGGAATTACGCGATAATGTAGTACATTGTAGAATTTGAAATCAGGCAAGGAGTGATTACCCATGATAGCTGTGACAAGAACAAAACAAGCCTTTGACTGGCATTATTTTATTAAGCACATCGCCATTATCGCCGTCCCCGTCGCCCTGCAAAACCTCTTAACCACGACGGGAAGCATGGTGGATACGATGATGCTGGCTTCTTTAGGGGAAAAAACCGTGGGTGCCGTAGGTCTGTGCGCGCAGTTTTCCAGCCTGATGTTTGCGGGCTACTGGGGCTTTGTAGGCGGCGGGATGCTGTTCTTTTCGCAGTACTGGGGCGCGGGGGACGAGGACGGGATTACACGCTCCTACGGGCTGACTCTCTCCTTTATGCTGACCGTGGGCTTTCTTTTTGCTGCCCTGGCCCTGATTTTCCCGGATGTGGTGATGAATATTTATACCGATAAAAAAGAAATCCAGGACATCGGCATTACCTATTTAAAAATCGTGGGTTTTGCCTACCCCCTGCAGATTTTTGCCATGGCCATAAGCGCTCTTCTGCGCTCCATTGAACAGGTGAAGGTTCCTCTCTACGGAGGGATCGCCTCGGTGATTGCCAACTGCTTCTTTAATTACCTGCTGATCTTCGGCAAATGCGGCCTTCCGGCAATGGGTGCCTCCGGTGCTGCTTTAGGGACGGTTCTTGCAGGTATGGTGAACCTGATCGTGCTCTTTGCCTTTATCATCAAAAAAAGACTCCCCTTCGTCCTTGCCTTCTCCCGGCATTTTCGGTGGAGCCGTATATTTGTAAGGGAATATTTACAGAAATGCTTTCCGATTCTCTGCAATGAAGTGCTGATCGGTATTGGAAATATGATGGTTAATATCGTCTTAGGCCACCAGAGTGAACAGGCCATCGCCGCCGTTGCCGTGTTTCGGACGCTTGAAGGACTGGTTATCGCCTTCTTCAGCGGTTTTTCCAATGCGGCGACGGTTCTGGTCGGAAAAGAGGTGGGTGCCGGGCATCACGAAACGGCTTACCAGCGGGCCTGGCGTCTGGTTTATCTGTGCAGCGGTCTGATTGGCACAGCCTGCCTGGTCTTAAACGCCGTACACAATCCTCTGCTTCACGCCATGGGCCTGCACGATGAATCCTACCGGATCGGCACGGGAATGCTGATCATCTACAGTGTCGCCGCCGTTATCCGCATGGGAAACTGGGTACAGAACGATACCTACCGCTCCGCCGGGGACGCCGCCTTTGGCTCCATTATGGAAATCACCTTTATGTATCTTATGGTGCTTCCCTGCGTCTACGGAGCCAATTACGGGCTGCACGCCCCCTTCCTTCTGGTGTTTGCCCTCTGCTATGTGGATGAACCGATTCGCTATATTATCATGCAGTTCCACATGTATTCCGCCAAATGGATTAAGCCTGTGTCGGATGCGGGACGTGCGACGATTGCAGAATTTAGGGAAAAGCACAGAGTGAAGCTGAAGCGCTAGTACTGTGTTGCGTAAATAACGGTGAATAGGTGCCTGATGTCTGCGTTAGATGTGAATCCCGCGAAACGAAGGCGTAGTGGTGCTACGTCGAGTTTCGTGGGGTTTACAGATGACGTAGACAGCGGGTGCATATTCACTGGAATTTACGCAATTCAGTACTAGAATCATGGGGTGAGGCTTAAACACCAGAGCGTGCAGATAACGGGAATACATGTTCAAACACGCGCTAATCCCCCATATTCCTCAGCACCCGCAAAACCACCCGCGTCCCCTTTCCTTCTTCGCTCGAAAGTTCCACCCCGCAGGGGACGCCGTACCCCAGGCGTATCCGCTGGTGGACATTCCACAGGCCAAAACCCTTCTCCTGGCCTGTGTTCTCTTTGTCAAAATCGTTGGCTTCCCGGTTCATCCTCTCTTTTAACTGCTGTAAAGTTTCCTGACTCATCCCCTCCCCGGTATCCTCCACAATCAGCAGAAGGTATTCTTCTTCCTCCTGTGCAAATATCTGGATGCATCCTATGCCCTCCCTGGATTTCACCCCATGATAGATGGCGTTTTCCACGATGGGCTGAAGGATGAACTTCATTATCTTATACTCCATCAGCGAAGAAGGAACATGCATTTCCCAGCGAAGCTGATCGGCAAAACGGATTTTTTGTATCTTTAAATAATACATTACATGCATCAGTTCATCGCGCACTGTTACCTTATCCTGCCCCTGGTGAAGCCCTAAACGGAAAAGCCGGGATAAATCCGTGACCAGTTCTGCCACCTGCTCGTCCCCGTTCTGCCGGGCCAGGATATTGACGGAATCTAGGGTATTGTACAAAAAATGAGGATTAATCTGGTAGACCATGGCCTGCAGTTCCAGCCTCCGGCTCTGCTCTTCCTCTTCCTTTACCCGGAAAAAAAGCATGGAGATCTGCTCGGACATCTGGTTCAGCAGACGGCCCAGATCCCCGATTTCATCCCTTCCCGTCACCCTGACCTTGGCGGAAAAATCTCCCTTTCCGTAACGGGCCATGGTTTCCTTCATCACCTGTATCGGGCGGGTAATCCGATCGGCTAAAAGGATGCTGATTCCCGCCGAAACCACCAGGGCGGCGATTAGTACCCGCGCAAGCTTATAGAGAAGTTCCTTCGCCGGCCCGAGAATCAGGGTTTTATCGCTCCAGGTCCGCAGCTTCCAGTCGCCGATTTCCCTTTCCGTGTGCAGCAGATCTTCATAATTATCATAATAGCGGTAAAAAAAGCCCTGTTCTGTCACTTCAAAGCCATTGCGCACACCCTTAAGAGAAAACCTCTGGCTGTTTTGCAGGCGGAACTGGTTAAACAGATTTAAAATCTGCGCATTATCAATCTGAAGAAAGAGATAAGCTGACCGTTTCTCCTCCGCAGATGTGCGCACCTTTCCAAAAACCATCATGCTTGTCGTGTTATAGCCGCTGTCCCAGACGATTCCCCCGGCATAGCGCTCCGCAGTGCTGATCCGGTCAATAAGATAGGTTCTGACCTTTTCCTCTTCCTCACCTGCCCCGACAATCTCTCCCGCCTGGTTCATCAGAAACAAATCGCAAATCCAGTCGTTTTCTTTTACAGCGGCCCTCACCCACGCTTCAAGTTTCTGCCTGTCCTCCCCCTTTTCCCATAAAAGAGGAAGAAGGGCGGACAGTTCTCCCCCCTCTAACAGCTCTTCCATCACCGTTTCCACGTTCTGCCGGAAAAAAAGGATGGATGAGCACAGCGACTCCGCCAGCTTTTCCTGGCTTTCTTTCTGCATATTCATCTGGTAATCCGAAAATACCTGATATCCGGTCATTCCAAATAAAAGGAACAAAATAATAATTGCCCCGCCAAAGCACACGATAATCTTTGCCTTAATCGTCCGAATCATCTTTTTTCCCCACACGCTTCCTGTACTGCCCCGGTGTTTCTCCCGTCTGTTTTTTAAACTGCAGGCTGAAATAATAGACGCTGGCATAACCTACGGCCTGCGCTATCGCCTGGTGCTTCATCTCCGTGCGCTCCAAAAGCTTCCTGGCCCGCTCTATCCGTTTCTGGGTTAAGTATTCAATGCAGGTAATTCCCATCTGCTTTTTAAACAGCCGGGAAAAATACCCGGCGCTGACATGAAGGCGCTGTGCAATATCATTTACCCCGAAATCCTCCTGGCTTAAATGCTCTTCAATTAGCTTTATCGACTGAAAGACCAGGTTTTCTCCCTCCTGACCAAGCCGTCCCCCTGCCTTTAACACCACCTCGGCATCCTTAAAGGATAAGGAAATTTCCATCCAGTCCCTTGCCAGACGCCCTGCTGCCGCCTGCACTTCCTGATGGATTTCCGATCCGAAAAGATAGGAAAACAGCAAAAGCTGGGAAGAATCCGGCTCATGGGAAAGCAAAAGAACCACCCTTTTCTCTCCCATCCGAACCCAGTACATGCAGCCGGAAAACGCGCCTTTCGCTGCCTCCTCTATACTGTTTTTCAAATCTTTCCCGTTTAAGTTTTCCTTCCCCTTCCACACCGCCGCCACACAGCACAGCCCTCTGTCGGGAAAAACAATCCCTGCAAGTTCCATCCTTCGTTTGGCATCCTGTTTATCCGAAACCTCGCCCTTTAACAGTGCCCGCCAGAAATCCGCAGCCAGCTGCGGACGGAAAACATGGATAAATTCCTCCGACTCTCTGACCTGCTGCTTGATCTGGCGGCTTTCCTCTACCTGGCGGAATGCCTCCAGCACAGTATTTTCCAGTTCTGCCGGGACAATGGGCTTTAACAGATACTTAAACACCCCGGCCTCAATGGCCTCCCTGGCATAGGTAAAGTCCTCATAGGCAGACAGAATAATCACCCGCATCCAGGGCCAGGTGTCATAAATCTTCTTTGCCAGTTCAATTCCGTTCATTTTCTGCATATAGATATCCGTTATCACTAAATCAAAGGCTTCGTTTTCCAGCAGTTCCAGCGCCCTGGCCGCATTTTCTGCCATCACAAGCTTCTGGCATCCGATTTTTTCCCAGTTGATAATCGCCCGTATCCCGTCCCGGATAATTTTTTCATCATCCACGAACAATATTTTCATTCGCCAGCCCTCCCGCACACTTCCATCTGCCATCTACCTTTTAGTATAACGAAATCCGCCACAAGTTTCCAGTGTTAATGATTTCCTTTTGCCAAAAGCTTATCCGCATAGACAGCAAGAACCAAAATCGTCCCTTTGATCAGATACTGGTAAAACGAAGGCAGATTAACCATATCCAGCCCGTTATTGAGCACAGCCAGGAAGGCAACCCCGAGAAGGGTTCCAAAAACACCTCCGTTCCCGCCGGACATCCCGGTTCCCCCCAGAGCAACCGCGGTAATCAGATCCAGTTCGTAGCCCTTGGCTGCCACGGTTGAGGCACTCGAGAGCCGGCCCACCAGAATCAGACCGCTTAACCCTGCCATTGCCCCGCACAGGGTGTAGCAGAGCAAAAGAATCCTCTCCGGGCGGATTCCCGCCAGACGGGCAATTTCACGGTTTCCGCCCACGGCATAGACCTTACGCCCGGTTCTGGTATAGGTTAAAAAGAAAAACATCACGCCGAACACAGCCAAAAAAAGGATCAGCTGCACGGGGATCGGGCCGATATGCCCCTGACCAAGGAAACTGTAGCCGTCATCCATAAAGGTGATCGGCGAACCGGACACCCCGCGGACCACAAAGTCGGCAACCACATAGACCAATCCGCGGGCGATGGACATCATGGCAAGGGTAGCCACAAAGGGGGCAATGTGCAGCCGCGCAATGCACAAACCATTGAACAGTCCCAGCAGTCCGCAGCCTGCCATCGCTGCAGGGATCGTCACGATAAACGGAAGCTTTATCGGATTGGCAGCCCCGATTCCCTTGCCCAGAAGCCCCGCACCCAGCACGCCGGCCAGCGCCATCATCGAACCTGCGGAAAGATCCGTTCCCCCGGTTAGAATCACCAGCGTCATCCCCAGGGAGGCAATCCCGTACAGGGACATCGTGCACAGAATATTGTCCAGGCTCCGGGGAGCGGCAAACTCCGGGCGGATAGCCGTAAATCCGATAAACAGCAGCACCAGCAGCAGGAAAATCAATTTCTGCTGGTTAAGGCTTCTTTTTTGTCTTTCCTTTCCATCCTTCATTTGGCGGCCCCTCCTTTCTTTTTCTGTGCGGGTCTTACGTGCAGATACTTTCCGCCGACCGCCAAAATTACCACCAGACCCTTAATCAGCAGTTTATAGTAGGTGGGAAGTCCCATCATGTTCATGCCGTTTTCAATTACGCCAAAGATAAAAATACCAATCACCGTGCCAAGCACAGAACCCTTTCCGCCCGACTGCAGAGTGCCGCCCAGCACAACACCGGCGATAACATCCATCTCGTAGGCTTCCCCGGCTACGGCAGAGGCCGAGGCCACCCGGGCAGTCATTACAATCCCTGCCAGACCGGACATCATTCCCATAAGCACATAGGTCAGACAGATATTCTTTTCTACCGCAATCCCCGAAAGTTCTGCGGTTTCCCGGTTTCCGCCGACGGCAAACAGCGAACGGCCGTAAGCAGTATATTTTAAGAGCCATCCCCCAGCCAGCGCTACAAGAATAAATAAAATCGCCGGAGCCGGGATAAAGCCGGCATAACCCTTACCCAGCCAAGCAAAATGTTTCGGAATCGGCTGGAAATTAATGGGATAACCTCCGGTATACAGGTAGGTAAGCCCCCGGGCAAAGATCATCATCGCCAGGGTTGCAATAAACGGTTCCACCTTAAGCTTTGTAATCATCAGGCCATTGACCAGACCGATACACCCCGCCGCCAAAAGCCCCAGGGCAATCGCAGCAATCACCGGACATTTAAAGAGATTACTGGTGATATAGTCACTGTATCCGCCTACCAGGAGAGAGGCCGTTACCGCCCCGGAGAGCGCAAAGGTCGAACCAACGGATAAGTCAATTCCCCCGGTCAGCAGCACAAGGGTCATGGCAATGGACATCATCCCCTTAATGGAATTTAAGCGGATAATATCCAGCAGATTTCCCCGGGTTAAAAAATTCGGCACCAGAAGGCTCATCAGCCCGGTGAGCAAAAAAAGTGCAGCCAAAAGCCGTAAATTATCCTTTCTTCTCTGCATTGCTTCTCTCCTTTTCCCGCCCCTGCCCTGCGGCAAAGGCCATAATCGTTTCCTCGTCAAATGCATCCCGCGCCAGTTCCCCGGTGATTTCTCCCTCATGCATCACTAAAATCCGGTCGCAGATCCCCATAAGTTCCGGCATCTCCGAAGAGATGATCAGGATTGCCATCCCTTTTTCCACCAAGGTTTTTACCAACTCATAAATCTCCACCTTTGCTCCCACGTCAATTCCCCGGGTCGGTTCGTCAATAATCAAAAGGCGGCAGTCGGCAAACAGCCATTTTCCCAAAACCACCTTCTGCTGGTTTCCTCCGGAGAGATTCGACACCGTTTCGTTGATTCCCGGCGTGACAATATGAAGGCGGCTCCGATAATCCTCTGCAGCCTCTGCTTCCCTTTTTAAGTTCAGCTTTCCCCACTGCACCAGCTTCTTTAGATTCGCCAGGGTCGTATTTCCCCTGACATCCATCATCAGCACCAGACCCTGATTCTTCCGATCCTCCGGCACAAGCCCGATCCGATTGGCTATGGCATCCCTGGGTGAACGGACAGCAAGAACTTTCCCGTCCATTTCCACTTCCCCGCTGCTGATTTTATCCGCGCCGAAAACAGCCCTGGCAAGTTCTGTTCTCCCCGCCCCCACTAATCCGGCAATCCCAAGGATTTCTCCCTGATGAACCGTAAAGCTGATATCCTTTAACTTGTCCCTGGTCGAAAGACGGCGGACACTTAAGACAGGTTTTCCAATCTTTACGCTGGCCTTGGGATACATATCTGCCAGTTCCCGCCCGACCATCATCCGAATCATATCGGGAATCTCCACATCCTTTACCTTTGCCGTACCCACATAGCAGCCGTCACGAAGCACCGTTATCCGATCGCCGATTGCCTTGATTTCTTCCAGATGATGCGAAACGTAGATCACGGCAACCTGGCGGCTTTTCAGCTTTTGAATTACCGCAAAAAGATGGTCGATTTCCTTCTGGGTAAGCGCGGCACTGGGCTCATCCATTATAATCAGCTTTGCTTTTTTGGAAAGGGCTTTGGCAATCTCCACCATCTGCTGCTGTGCAACCTTAAGACGGGAAACCGGCGTTTTCGGATCGATATTAAGGCCCGCCTCCAAAAGCAGTTCTCTGCTTTCGTCATAACATGTTTTCCAGTCAATCATCCCGTTTTTCTTCCTTGGCTGCCGCCCCAGAAAGATGTTTTCAGCCGCACTCAGATAGGGAAGAAGGGTAAATTCCTGATAGATAATCGAGATTCCCAGATCCTCGGCAAGCTTTGGCGTCAGCCCTCCCACAGCTTTTCCTTCGATGTAAATCTCACCCTCATCCCTGGCATAGGCACCCGCTAAGATCTTTAGCAAGGTCGATTTTCCCGCCCCGTTTTCCCCTAAAAGGGCGTGTACCTCCCCGCAGAAAACCTCCAGATTTACCTTGGAAAGCGCCTTTACTCCGGGAAAGGATTTACTGATATTGACCATACGAAGATACGTATTATCCATGGTTTTTCTTCCTCCTTCTTCGGACTTCCTCGTTTAATCTCTGCATTTGCTCCTCTTTGGGAACTGCGGTTTCCGTCAGAAGATACGTTTTTCCAAGACTTGCATATTTCCCGCGTCCCAGGCGGTGATAGGGCAAAAGCTGATAATCCGAAACGCCGGGAAGATTTTGGATAATCCAGTCCGTCATCGCGCCGATATCCTCTGTGCGGTCATTAACTCCGGGAATAACCGGTGTGCGGATAATCACCTTAAGCCCCGTATTTTCTGTATCTTTTCCATTTTTCCCCTTTTTCATCTCGGTCACATATGCAGATACCTTCCGCATATTTTCCTGAATCATTCTTGTCCCGACTCCCGTATAATAGCGATGCTTTTCTTCATCCAAAAGCTTCATATCCATAAATAAAACATCCACAAAGGGCAGACATGGGGCAATCGCCTCCCACTCGGCATACATGCTGCTTTCCATGGCTGTGTTAAGCCCCAGAGCCTTTGCCCTCTGTAAAAGCTTTAAGAGAAATGCGGGCTGGGCAAACGGCTCTCCGCCGGTTACGGTAAGCCCCCCGCCGCTACTCTCATAGATGGCCTTATCATGCATCACTTCTTCTAAAATCTCATCGGCCGAAACCTCCCGGCCCATCACTGAAAGCGCCTCTGCATAGCACGCCTTGCTGCATAAAAACCCACCTTCATCAGAACCTTTTTTGTAACAGTTTTTACGGCAGATTTTCGTGTCAATCACCAAATCTTCCCCTTTATCCGAAACCTTTTTTTCCCGAATCCCGCCGTAAGGACAGTGCTTTATGCAGCTTCTGCAGCCGATGCATTTATCCCGGAAAAACGCCAGTTCAAAACAGCCCTCCTGTGATTCGGGGTTGCTGCACCACTGACAGCGCAGAGGGCAGCCTTTAAAAAATACATTGGTGCGGATTCCCGGCCCGTCGTGCAGGCTCCAGCGCTGGATATCGAAAATCCTTCCCCTGATGTCAATCTCCGGGTTTTCTTTTCTGTTTTCTTCTTTATTCATCCCGTTTTCCTTTCTGTTTATCTATAGAAAAACGGCGCTGCCAAATAAATTACAGCGCCGCACAATCCTTAAATCCGCTCTTCGGTTCGCTCAATAATATCCTGCTGCACCTTCTTTTCCAGGTTCACAAAATATGCTGAATAGCCGGCTACCCGCACGATTAAATTCTGATATTTGGCGGGATCGGCCTGTGCCCTGAGCAGGGTATCGCGGCTGACAACATTAAACTGCATCTGCATCCCTCCCAGAGAAAAATAGTAGTCAATTAAGTTCACCAGACGAGTTAAGCCTGCATTTTGTTCCATCGTTTTCTCTCCTTCCATCCCCATTTAATCCCGCAAATCCTGCGGCAGCAGCTTTAAGTTATAAAGTGAGCCTTCAGACAAGATTATATTTTTACATTTAGAAACAGACTGTACCGCAGCGGTCGGGCCTTTGGTATCCGTTCCGCGCATGGGCGACTGCCCGTCGGAAAGCGGCACATTTCCTTCTCTTCCGTCGGGTAAAGCCCCGGTCAGCAGACCAAACGGCGTATTGGAAGAAACTGTGGTCGTGGATGCCTGAAAAATCCCGCCTATCGGTCCCCGTCCATAGCGGGTATTCTTATATTTGGGAAGTTCTTCACACACCGACTCTAATACCCGGCTCACCATCCAGTCAACTTCTTCCACATCGTTCCCATACTTGGGGACATGCAGGCAGAGCTGCTGAATCTGCGGCCCGGTAGGGCTTGTCGTCATATCCTTAAAATTCGTTAAAAGTGCGTGCTTAAGCTGCTCCCCGGTCAGCTTCTTATCGTCAAATACCAGTTTTTTCACCGCATAGAGGCTGTTTCCCGTATTGGCTGTACCAATAGTTTCATTGCCGGTAAAATCATACTTTGCCCCGCCTCGTTTAATCGACTTTCCGCGTTCTAAAACCGTCAGCGTACATCCCATAATCGACGTCAGCGGCTCTTCCATGTACTCTTCCCACAGACGGTCGGTAAAATTATCCATAATCACATGGATTTGTGCATAGTAGCGCATCTGATCCTGGAAGGCTTCCCATAACTCCTCAAAACTTGTAAAGGTCGCCAGATCCTTTCCGTTGCTGTTGGGGTGAAGGGTCACGCCGCTTCGGGGATCTCTTCCATTGTACAGGGTTACTTCCAAAATCTTTGCCAGGCAAAACCATGCTGCCCCGGTTCTTCCTCCGCGCAGTCCGGCGACTCCCGGCTCTGCACAGCCCACGATACAGTAATCCGAAGCGTCTTTTCTGCTGTAACCGCGGTTCATCATGGCAGGTATGTAGAGATCGTCGTTGGCTACCGCGGGGAAACCTGTTCCCAGTCGGATCGTTTCGGCAATCTTTAACTTAAATTCCTCCGGCGTGTTCTTGTGCCAGCGTACATAGTGGGAGGGCTGAAGCGTCCGTGTATTGGCAATACAGTCCATAATCAGATAAGATAATTCGTTTGTTGCGTCTTTGCCCGTTGCCGGGTCAATTCCTCCGGTTGTTAAGTTCTGGAAAATCGGCTTTCCTCGAAAATACGCGGTATCTTCCCAGGAACGCATCCTCTCTACTGTAGAAAGCAGGACAAAAAAGTTTTCCACCAGTTCCACGGCAAGATCCCTAGTCAGCCTTCCCTCTTCAAGATCCTTTCGATAGTAGGAAATCATCACCTGATCGAAACGCCCGGGACTGATACCCTGGGCATTGTCCTCGATTTGTATGCCAAATTGAACAAAGGTCATAAACTGCAGGGCTTCGTGGAAGGTTTGGGCCGGGTTTTCGGGAACTTTTTTGCATATCCTGGAAAGTTCTTCTAATTCAGCCCTGCGCACAGGGTTTTCTTCCTTTTCTGCCATTTCCTTCGCCAGCTTATGATAGCGGTGCGCATAGGCAATCAATGCCTCACAGACGGTTTTTGCCGCCTGGTAAAAACGCCGCTTTTCCATCCCCTCCACCGTCCACAGTTCCAGTGCCGAAAGTTTTTCTTCACAGATCCCAATAATTTCCTTTAACCCGTGAGCAAACAGCCAGGGCCATGGCGGGGTGAGATGCCCGCAGCCGCCGTGCATAAAGTTGACGATATTAACTGCGCCCACATCATCCTGGGCAGAGATGGCTTCCGGCGGAAGATTGGCATAGAGTCGGTCTTTATGGGTATTTCCCTTCCAGAAATGAATGATTTGCTCTAACTCCGGCACATCGCTGCGCTTGTATTCAATCTTGTCCGCCGGACGCTTATCCGGATAATAAGGCTTTCCGTGGATAAACTCCTCCTCCAGAAAATCCACGGCATATTCAGGAAAGAGCGGTGCATAGTTGGGACGGCTCGCCTGATTTCCGGCTAAAAGACTTCCCGGGAGGATGTAGATGGACATCTTATTCAAGATTTCCTTTAACGCAGCAGCCCGAAGCTGAATAGGCGTAAGGTCACGGTTATTCTGATAAACCTCGGTAATAATCCGTCCCCGCTCCATACACATCCCAACCTTCGACGCTCCAACGACCTGATAAAGATGGTCAATTCTCTGCGTCCGCACGGGTTTTTGATGCATCTGGTAATGAAAGGGTTCATTATCTGCTATTTCTTTATTTACCATTTCTTTATCCATAGTTTTTTCCTCTTTTCTGTTTACATTAATTCAGGTATTCCAAATGCGCCCAGCAAACTTTTATTCATGGTGGTGTACTCTGCTATGGGCGCATGATGGTTTACTTTGAAAGTCTATCGCCAGATAAGCGGATTACCAGCCCTGAAATTCCGGTTCATTGCAGTTTGTCTGGTCGATTTTATAGCAGGTCGGCCTGATCCAGGTAAATCCGTCGTCGGTTTCGGTAACTTCTATCGGCGTTCCCTTATAGGAAATATTGCTGTAGTCCACGGTTTCCCCTTTGGCAACCAGATAGGCAACTTCCACGGCTACGGCCTGCTCATCGGGCTTAAACATAACTTCGTAGTTAATCTTTCCCGCACGAACCGCATCCAGTGCTTCTTTTTCTCCGTCCACGCTGATAATCTGGAACTCGCCCAGCCGCCCGGCAGCCTCCACGGCCTGCAGTCCGCCAAGAGCCATCTCGTCATTCATATAGTAGATAACATCAAAATCCCCGGCATTAGGATAGCGCTGAAGAATGGTTTCGGTAACTTCCATGCCCTTTGTCCGGTCAAAATCGCCGTCCACTTTATAGATAACCTCAATTCCCGGCTCCTCCTCCAGCTTTGCATAGTAAGCACCGCCGCGGTCAATCGTCGAGCCTGCCCCTGCGGTTCCTTCAACCACAACGACCTTGCCCTTGGCATTTCCTGCACCGCCTAGGGCTTCAATCGTCTGCTCTGCGCCCTGCGTTCCGGATAAAACCATATCCCAGGTCACATAGCACTCCCAGCCTACGTCCTGACCCTGCTTTAAGATACGGCGGTCAACAATAATCAGGGGAATCCCTGCGTCATTGACCTTTTTAATGGACGGGAGCATGGGATCGGAAACTGCCGCAGTTAAGATAATCGCGTCCACACCCTGGGCAAGGAAGGTATCAATCTGGGAAGCCTGGGTCGTGGCATCGTTCTTTCCGTCGGCAAAAACCAGTTCACAGTTTTCCAACCCGTCGGCAACCTCCTGCGCCCCCTGCATTAAAAGCTGGTAAACCGGGTGATCAAAATACGCCATCGCCCATCCAATCGTGATTTTCTCACCGGAATTTTCCGCCGCCTTTGCCGCCTCAGTTACCGCCTCCTTGGCAGCGCTCTCTTCACTTCCTGCCGCCTGATTTTGTCCGTCAGCCGGTGCCGGTGCCTGCTCCTGCGACGAACCGCAGCCGACAAAGGTAAAAGCAAGCGATGCTGCCAGAAACAGACAGCCGAGCATTTTTTTCATCTTCTTTGTGTTCTTCATTTTTTTCATGTCGTCCTCCATATTTTTTTTAAAATGCCCCGTTTATCCGGGAGTTATCCGTTTCCATTTCAATAATTATGCATAATTATCTTGTTTCTTTTTATCTTATGTTATTCATTTTATACAATGATTTTAGCAATGGGACAGGAAAAAGTAAATTTACTTTTATGGTCGGTTTTTTATAGTTTTTTGACCTGAAAATTGATTTTCATGGGATATTGTGCTATGATGGTGGGAATATGATCGGAAGAAACAGCGATGATTTTGTTCCTGTGAACATGTAAACAGCACTATATTTTTGACAGAAAAGGAGCGTAAGATTATGGGACATTTGACAACAAGAGATGCTTACAAGAACTTAGAAGAGCGGATCAACTGGTTTACACAGGGCGCTCCGCCATCGGAAACCTTATATAAGATACTGCAGGTATTATACACCGAAAAAGAGGCAAAATGGGTCGCCCTTCTCCCCGTCCGCCCCTTCACCTTAAAAAAAGCCGCAAAAATCTGGGGCACCACCGAAGCGAAGGCGGAAAAATTTTTGGATCACCTCTGCGATAAAGCGCTTTTGGTCGATTCCAACTATCATGGAGAACGCCAGTTTGTGATGCCGCCGCCCATGGCAGGTTTTATTGAATTTGCCTTAATGCGCACCCGCGGAGATATTGACCAGAAGTATTTAAGCGAACTTTACTGGCAGTACATGAACGTGGAGGAGGATTTTGTCAAGGATTTATTCTTTGCCACAGAAACCAGACTTGGACGGGTGTTTGTGCAGGAACCGGTCTTGACCAACGATAAGATGAACCATATCTTAGACTATGAGCGTGCAACCCACATCGTCGAGGAAGCAAAGTATATCGGCCTTGGCACCTGCTACTGCCGCCATAAAGCCTGGCACGCGGGCCATCCCTGCGAGATTGACGCCCCCTGGGATGTGTGTCTGACCTTTGACAATGTCGCCCGTTCCCTAGCCGAACACGGTGATTATGCCCGGCTGATTTCCAAGGAGGAGGCCATGGACGCCTTAGAGCGATCCTATGCCAGCAACCTTGTTCAAATCGGGGAAAATGTCCGCGAACACCCGGCGTTTATCTGCAACTGCTGCGGGTGCTGCTGTGAGGCATTGCAGGCAGCGCGGAGGTTCAGCCCGATGCAGCCCGTGGCAACGACAAACTATATTCCCGAAGTGAGCCTGGAAAAATGCATCGGCTGCGGCAAATGCGCCAAGGTCTGCCCGATTTTGGCGATTTCGATGGAAGAAGCCGGGGAGGATACAGGAAGCGGCGCAAAGAGTACAGAAACGCAGGGTACAGGATACAGCGTAAAGAATACAGAAACGCAGGATACAGGATACAGCGCAAAGAATACAGAAACGCAGGATGCAGGAAGCGGCGCAGAAAAGAAAGAAAAAAGCAGAAAAAAACACGCAAAAATCGATACGGAAATCTGCCTGGGCTGCGGCGTGTGCGCAAGAAACTGCCCGACCAAGGCGATTGAACTTAACCACCGCCCCATCCAAGTTATCACCCCTGTCAACAGCACCCACCGCTTTGTCTTACAGGCGATAGAAAAGGGAACCTTGCAGAATTTAATTTTTGACAACCAGGCTTTTGCCAATCACCGTGC
>VSOC01000045.1 GCA_009774615.1 Lachnospiraceae bacterium | reverse complement strand
GCAGCCATGAAAACCAGGGCCTTCCGAGAAATCGGGGGGCTTTTGGTTTTTATGGTTGTTGGTAGCTTTTAAAATCATATCGGAAAATTTCACAAAAAATCTTGACAAAAAAGAATTTTATTGTATAATAATTTCATACATAATACATTATGCATAATGTATAGCATGGGAAACAACAAAAGGAGGATAAGGTATGTCCGTAAATTCAATGATTTTATGTGTGTGTGTATGTTATTTTATCGGGGTGATTGCTGTGGGGATGTATGCTTCGCGGCGGGCGAAAAAGGCGTCGGATTATCTGGTGGCAGGGAGGCAGCTTGGCTGGGTTCGGACGGGAATAACGCTTTCGGCAGTGCAGATTGGCGTGGGAATCGTGCTGAGCGGAGCGACCAGGGGTTATGATCATGGGGTATGGCCGGGGATTTATTACACTATTGGCTGCGGGGGAGGTCTGATTATTGCGGGACTTGTGACCAGTAAAAAGCTCCGTTCGCAGGAAGGCTTTGTTCCAATGGATTTCTTTTCCAGGAGATATGGGGACAGCCGGGGGATTCGCTTCTGGTCGTTTTTAAGCAATATTCCCAGTTTGTTAGGTATCTTTATTGCGCAGATCTTAGCCTGCGGCGGCGTGCTTTCGGGCTTTGGGATTCCTTTTCACTGGGGCGTGGTGCTTACCGGGGCGGTAGTTCTTCTGTACTGTACCGTAGGAGGAATGTGGGGCGTGGTTATCGCAGCGATTCTGGCAGCGGCAATGTCCAGCGCCAACGGTGTTATCTTATCCATGGGTTCCTGTGTGGCAAGGGATTTTTATAACCGGTTTCTTCACCCGGAAGTGTCCAGCCTGGATGAACTGCCCAAGGCAAAGAGGATTTCTCAGGCTACCGTATTGATTGGAAGTATAGTGGGAATTATTTTTAGTTTTTATATGACGGATATTTTGGATGCGATGATTATCTTTAACTATCCCTATATGGGAAGTCTGCTGATTCCCATGCTTGGCGGGCTGATGTGGGATCGGGCGACCAGGAAGGGTGCGTTTGCGGCGGCAGCTGCCGGAGGAATTATCGGTGTGGGTGCCTTCTTTATCGGCATTCCCAGTCCGATTCAGGGAATGATTAACGTGGATTTGGCGCTGTTTATTGCTTACATTGTATCTACGGTTGTTCTGGTTGTTGTCAGTCTTTCGGATAAGGAAGGACAGAAGGTAAATGACAGGATGATCGCGGAGCGCAGGGCGAACGGAAATTGATTTTTGATAAATGTGGAAGAGGAAGAGCGAGGAAGGAGAAGGATTAATGAGTGAAATGAAATGGCCCTATAACATTGAATTTGGGCAGGAAGAGTGTGTGGAATCGGATATTCTTGTTTTAGGCGGGGGAATTGCAGGATGTTTTGCGGCACTTTCCGCAGCAAGAAGGGGACAGAAGGTGGTTTTAGTTGAGAAGGGAGCGACGATCCGAAGCGGTTCGGCGGGTACGGGTTTTGACCACTGGGAGTCGGCATGTACCAATCCCTGTTCTAAAGTTACTTCCAAGGAGATTGCCGAGGCTTATGTCGATGAGCAGGATCATTTGTCCAACGGTATTGCCCACTATATCTGCTGCGAAGAGGGCTGGGACAGACTTCTTGATTTGGAGGAGATCGGCGGAAAGATCCGTGACACGGAGGATGCGTTTAAGGGTGCGGATTTTCGGGATGACGAAACCAAACTGATGTTTGCTTACGACTACGAGAATAAGTTTACCCTCCGAGTCTGGGGCAAAACCTTTAAGCCAGCCCTGTACAAAGAACTGAAAAAATTAGGGGTTAAAATTTATGACTATACGGAAGCCACCTCGCTTTTGACCGTGACAGAAAAGGGCAGAAAGCGCGGCGCGGGCGCTGTGGGGATGAATACGCATACGGGAAAGATTATGGTTTTTCGGTCCAAAGCGACGATACTTACGATGTCAAGACCGGCAAGAATCTGGCTGTTTAATGCGGATCTTCCGGGGCTTTGTGAATTTCGTCCGTTTAACTCCATTGGTTCCGGTCATGCGATGGGGTGGAGAGCAGGGGTGGAATTTACCATGATGGAAAAAAGTGTCCGGGCAGAGTTTTCTGCCGCCGGTTCAAGCTTTCCGCCCTACAGTGCGGGCAATAATCACAATACCTGGTATGCCTGTACGATGGTGGACGCCCGCGGCGTTGAGATTCCATATCTGGACAGGGACGGGAACGAATTAAAGACCGTGAAAGAGAGATTCCTTCCCGTGAAAGGTCAAAAATTCTTCTTAAAGGGCGGCGTGATTGACGAGCCGAAGTATGCATACCGGGGACCTGAAACCGTTCCCTTTGACGAGCTGATGAAGCGGGGCTATAAATTGCCGTTCTATGCGGATATGTCCAGAATGCCAAAGTCGGAGAGAGATGTTATCTGGGGCATGATGATTGGAAATGAAGGAAAGACCCAGATCCCGGTTTTGGATTATTATAACCGCAGAGGGTTTGACCCGGAAAAGAAGGCGATGCAGGTCTACGGCACAGGCTGGACTTCCGCTTCCTTCAGCGACGACGAACGGCAGCTTTTCGGTGCGCCGGGCGGCATTATGCATGACTGGGATTTAAAGACAAATATTGACGGCATTTATGCCGGGGGCGACCAGCTCTTTGGCTCCGACTGCGCGGGCTTTGCCGCGGCGACCGGCTATTATGCCGCCAGAAAGGCAAGCGATTATGCCAATACGGTTAGCCTGGCGGATATTGACCGGAAACAGGTGGACGAGGAGATTGAGCGTCTTTATGCGCCGATGTATGTCGAAGAGGGTTACGGCTGGAAGGAACTGAACTGGGCAATAGCAAAGTGCATGAGAAATTATTGCGGGGCGATTAAAAACGAGGCATTATTAGTCCAGGGACTGGATTTGCTAAAGAGTTACCGGGAAGAAATCGTGCCGAAGCTTTCCTGTCATAACCCGCACGAACTGGTGCGCACCCATGAGGTTCTGGATATTTTACAGGTGGCAGAAATTATCCTGGAAGCCTGCCGGATGAGAAAGTCAAGTTCAAAGCCCCTTTGCTTTACCCGAAGTGACTATCCCGAATTAGACCCGGAGAGCGATCACCACTTTATTACCATTCGCTGCGAGGGCGGAAAAGCCGTGCGCGGCGACGTAAAACTGGATTATTTTGGTGACTTAAAGACCGAATACGAAAAACGGAATCAGGATTATATCCGCGGAGGTAAGAGATAATGAAGAAAATGAATGAGATTAAGGTATCCGTCGTACCCTGCAGTGCAGCTCCGCTTCGGTTTGATGAAACAAAATGCATCGGATGCAATACCTGTGTGATGACATGCCACAGCGACGTGCTGCTTCCCAGCACCAAAAAGGGAGAGCATCCGATTGTCGTATGGCCCGGCGAATGCTGGTACTGTGGTGCCTGTATCCAGCAGTGCCCGGTGCCGGGGGCGATTACACTGGAACATCCGCTGATGAACCGGACGAAATTTGTAGACGTTATCCCGGAGCCGGCAAATTAAAGTAGTTTTGTAAGACTGCCCTATCGTGTAAATGAGATATACGCCCTTGATTAAGGATAGGGACTGTTGTGAAAATCCATTATTTTACAGCAGTTCCGTCCTTAAATTATTATATGATTCAGGGCAAAAAGGTTCAGGCACGTTCAAGCATATCGTTTTTTTCCTGTTCGAAATGTTTTTTTAAGAGTTCTGATGCTAGAGAAAGATGATGTTTTTCCAGGGCATCGGCAATTTTTTTATGTTCGGCGGCCACACATGCCATGGTGGACGGGAGAAGCTGATATTTATTTGTTAAGATGGTCAGCTGGCTCCGCAGAAGTTCGGCGGCATGGTAGAGTCGGGAATTGTTCGCATACTGGAAGAAAAGATCGTGGAAATCGTCAGAAAGCTTGCGGAAGGTATCGAAATCTTCGGCAGACAGGGCATCTTCCTGAAGGCGCATATTTTTGGCAATAGCCAGAATAAAGTTGTCGGATGTTTCCTCCTCCATTGCCGCGCACATTGCTGTGTTGTCCAGGGCAAAGCAGAAATCGTAGATTTCCCGGATATCCTTTTTGGTCAGGGTAATGACGGTTGCGCCGACATTGGTTACGGATTCTAACAGCCCTTCCTGGGCCAGCCGTCGGATCGCTTCCCGTGCAGGGGTGTAGCTTGTTGAAAAATGCTCCTGGATCATCTTTACCGTAATCTTTTCTCCGGCAGGAAGGGTTTGGTTAATAATATCTTTTCTTAACTGCTGATAAATCTGTTCGGAAAGGGTGACCTTTTCGAGTTTCATGATAAGACCTCCTGTGTGATGATGCGGGTGTTTTGTCTTTTTTCCGGCAAAATCATCCATTTTTAATTTTACTGAATTTTTAAAGGAAATGCAAGGGAAAACTTTTCAGGACTTGCAAAAGTAATATGGCTTTTTTTAATAGAGATGATAAAGAAGAATTAGGATAGTATTTGAAAGTGGTGAGAAGGAGTATATCCCGAATAGTTCTAAGAATTACAGAGTACAGTATGAAAAATTGTTTGAAAAGCCGGAAAAATGTGTGTTATGATAGAAACAAAGGTTATATAAACAATAATCGAAAAGTCAGGAGGAAGGAATGTTAGTTCAGATTATCGACGGGACGGTGAGTGTCGGGGGTGTGACGGTGCTGTCCCACATTGATTTTGCGATCAAGGGCCAGGAAAAGATTGCCGTGGTGGGAAAGAACGGTGCGGGGAAGACGACGCTTTTGCGGGTGCTTGCCGGGGAACTGGATTTGGATCGGGATGATAAGCGGATGGGGCCGGGGATGGTCTGTTCACGGAAGGTTACGGTGGGAATGCTTCACCAGGGTCGGGAGGAAGATAAGGATAAGACGGTGGAGGAACTTCTTTTGGAGGGGGCTTTAGGGTTTGCAGAGAATTCCCGGGAGAGGTTTTCCTACGAATTGGAGTACGATAAATTATTTACCGGGTTTGGATTTTCGCGGGAGGATAAGATCAGGAAGCTTTCTTCTTTTTCTGGGGGAGAGCAGACAAAGATTTCTTTGATTCGCCTGCTGTTGCAAAAACCGGATGTCCTGCTGCTGGATGAGCCTACGAACCATTTGGACATAGCTGCGGTGGAGTGGCTGGAGGAATATATGCGATTCTATCCCCATGCCGTGGTTTTCGTATCGCATGACCGTTTTTTTCTGGATCAGGTGGTAGATGTCGTGGTGGAAGTGGAAAATGGGAAGCTTAAGCGCTATCCGGGAAATTATACCCATTACCGCAGACAGAAGGTGAAGGATCTTGCCATCGCAAAAAAGGCTTATGAGCGGCAGCAGGAGGAATTACAGCGGTTAAATCAGTTGGTGGAGCGGTTTAAACACAAGCCCAACAAGGCAGCCTTTGCCCGTTCCCGCAAAAAGATAGTCGGGCGGATGGAACTTATCGAAAAGCCGATAGAGGACAATGTACATTTATTTACTGGAGCTATCGATCCTCTGGTTTTGGGCAGCAAATGGGTGATTGAGGCGGAGCATTTAAAGCTGGGCTATGAGAAAGATAAGGTGATTTGTGAACTTTCGCTTCGGGTAAAACGGGGGCAGAAAATCGGGATTATCGGGGATAATGGGGCAGGAAAGACGACCTTTTTAAAGACAGTTGCCGGGTTAATGCCCTCCCTGGGCGGAAAGTGTACCCTGGGGAATCGGACAGTGATGGGGTATTTTGACCAGCACTCGGCAGAGATTGTTTCGGAAAAGACGGTGGCGGAGCATTTTCATGATTTATTTCCGGCACTGACCCAGAAGGAGGTAAGAAGTGTTTTGGGGGCATATCTTTTCCGGGGGAGGTTAGCGCACGGGAAGGTCGGTGCATTGTCCGGGGGAGAGAAGGCAAGGCTGGTTTTAGCGGAACTTTTGCAGAGCAGGCCCAATCTCCTGCTTCTGGACGAGCCGACGAACCATATGGATGTGCAGGCAAAGGAAACATTAGAGTCGGCATTTGCCGCCTACACGGGGACAATTCTGTTTGTTTCCCATGACCGCTATTTTATCCGGCAGGTGGCGGATGCCCTGCTGATTTTTGAGGGAGAATCGGTGCTGTATTATCCCTTTGGCTATGAACACTACCGGGAAAAATGCAGGCAGAACCGGATGGGCGGGATTGCAGCGCGGATTCAGGCGGAGGATCAGGCATTAATTGCCGGGCTTCGCGCCGTTCCTAAGGCAGAGCGGCACCAGTTAAAAGAAATTGGCACAGAGGAGGCTTACCAGGACTGGAGGATGGCCCTTGCCGGGGAAGAACTAAAAAAGGCCCGGCGGAAGGTGGAACATCTGTGGGAGGAAGCCGAAAGGTACAGACAGGAGGAAGAAAAGCGCAGGGAGGAAGAGTGGAGAAAATGGGTGGAAATGGAGATGCATGAAGAGAAGGCGATTGCCGAAGGGGCAAAAGCAGGGGGGATTTTTAAAGAATTGTCGGCTTGCTGGGAGGAGTGGACAGAGGCTTGTATTCGGTGGTTGGAGGCTTATGAGGAGGGAAATGGAGTTTAATCGTATCTATTATTCAAAAAACGGAATAAAAAATATAAAAACAGGAAAAATATTTGATATTATAAGTGTTTTATGTTAGGATATAAGTTGAATTTAAAGGGAAGATATGTGAAGGCTTATTGTTATTGTTCACATAGGTCTGCCCACTTGCTGTAAACGTGTGAACAGTAACGCCTTATTTCTGCTGCCTGTATAAGTGGAGGGATGGATATGGAAACGATTGTACGATTAACTTCATTGCATATTGAAAAGATAAAAAATGTAAAAAATGGTCAGATTGTAATGCCGGGTGTTTACCAGAAACAGTTGCTGAATAAACAGGCTGAGGTTCTGGGTTTATATGGACAAAACGGTTCAGGAAAAACGGCAGTAATTGATACGCTGTATTATTTGCAGAAAATTATGGTTGGAGATAGCCTTGATGAAGAACTTGCAGACTATATCGATGTACAGGAAGAGCAGGCAGAAATTTCGGCAGGATTTTCTGTTTTTGAAGAATCGGTTTTTTATGAGGTCGGGTACAGGCTGCTTTTACAGAGAAAAGATAAAGGGGCTGAAATTGCAAGGGAAACATTAAGCTGTGCTGTTCATAAAGGAGATAATAAAAGCAATAAAACGGTTTTTATGGATTATAAGAGGCAGGAACATGAACTTATATTTACTCCCCAAAAACGCTTGGATGAAGCGGCAGAAGGAAGCAAAGAAATAAAGATGGATCTTATTGTTGCAAAAAAAATGGCGGAAAAGAGTAATTGTTCCTATATTTTTGGAGAGAACAGCAGGGAAATATTCTGTCGGGACTATAGTAATAGTTTCCGGCAGTATTCGAGAGTAATTCAAGCCTTATTTCAATTTGCAGTAAAAGATTTATTTGTTATACGCAATACACATTCAGGTATGATTTCTGCGAATTTTTTTCTTCCCATGGCATTTAAGATTGAGCAAAATAAGATGGGAATGAAGGGAGATTTTGCCATTTCCTTAACGGAACCTGTTGTTTTACAGGAGGAAAGAAAAAATATTTTGGAAATTATTGTGGAACAGATTAATATCGTTCTCTGTACGATTATTCCGGGGATGAAGATTGCTGTTTTTGATTATGGAATGCAGATGACGGATTCTGGAAAAAAGGGTTATAAAATAGAACTTCTCTCGGTGCGTGAAGGAATTTCCCCCATTCCCATCCGTATGGAATCGGAAGGAATTATTAAGATTATATCCATTTTAAATGCACTCATCCAGGCGTTTGGAAATCCTTCGATTTGTCTGGTCATCGATGAATTAGATGCAGGTATTTTTGAATATATGCTGGGAGAACTTCTGGATATTTTTGAGAAAAATGCCAAGGGACAGCTGATTTTTACTTCGCATAATCTTCGGGCTTTGGAAATGCTCGATAAAGACAGCATTATGTTTTCTACAGCAAATCCAAACAGACGCTATATTCATATGAAAAATATAAAATCTTCAAATAATCTCAGGGATGTATATATTCGAGGAATTACTCTGGGCGGACAGGATGAGATTATCTATGAAGAAACGGATAGTTTAAAAATTGCGCGGGCATTCAGGAAGGCGGGGAGAAGGATTCAGGGATGAGGGAGAAAAAAGTAGTGCTATTCATCGTGGAAGGACCAAGTGATGAGGCTGCATTGGGTTCAGTGATGAAGGAGTATTTTTCAAGTGATGAAGTACAGTTTGTCGTTGTACATGGCGATATTACGCTGAAAGATAATGTTTCTCTTGATGATATAAAGAAAAAAATAAATGAACAGATTGAGTATATTCAAAGGCGGTACAGGTATAATTTTGATGATTTTATCAGGATAATTCATATTGTGGATATGGATGGAGTTTATATCCCAAGTGAAGATATTAAAAATGCTGATATAGAAGAAGTTCAGTATTATGAGGATTTCATTCTGGCGAAACATGTCCAGGTTATTGCGGATAGGAATAAAAGAAAAGGGGATATTTTATTTAAGCTTCGCAAAACAGGAAAAATTCATGAAATACCTTATCGAATTTATTTTAATTCCTGCAATTTAGAACATGTTTTATATGGTGAATTGAAAAATTATTCGAATGAAGAAAAACAACGATTATCAGATGAATTTGCGGATAAATATGATGGCAGAGCAGAAGAGTTTGTAACGTTTATTTCTGAACCTGCCATTGCTGTTTTGGGAACTTATCAAAAAACATGGGATTATATAGAAAAAGATAAAAATTCATTGCACCGACATTCAAATATGCATTTCATTTTTAAAAACCGATAACCATTTAGGGAAAGGAAAAGAGCAGTAAATGAATCATCTGCCTGATTTTAAGGTATGCTATGATGATGGATTACTGCTCTTTTTATGATTTAGCTAAAAACGGTGTTCCGGCGCAGATAGCCGTTATTGTCCTTCTGGCGGAGTTCATTTTCTACCTGTGCCAGTTTTTGTTCCAGTTTTTTGATTTTTTCCTCATCGGTTTCTTTCTGGATCTGCTGTTCAAGGGTTTTCTTTTCTTCTTTCAGTTTTTCGATTTCCCGCACCGCTTTATCATTATTGCCTTTACAGATTTCCGGCTCGGGTTTTTGAGGCGTTTTCTCCGGAGTGTTTGCTTTTGGGTTTTTATCCGGATCGTCGAAGTGGATTTTCTTCTGTCCGTCCTCCCCCTGTTCCATCCAGTAGCGCCCGGACGGTTCGTGCTTTTCTTCCGGGAGATATTCGTCCTTTTCTGGTTTTGCCAATTTTTCGGCTTCTTTTGTTTTGGCTTCTTTTTCTTTTGCTTCTTTGACCTTGGTTTCATGTACTTTTGACGGGTCTTTTACCCCGGTTGGCGCAGGATGGGACTGTATCGCCCGGGAAGGCGCTGCAAAAATAGGTGTCATCGTTTATTCCTCCTTTTTGTCCAATGATGTTTTTGTGCTTTGATGACTTTACGTGTTCAGGTGTTATTGTTCACATGTTTAGGTTACATGTTTAGTTTACTATTTATAGATGAAATTGCAAGACTTCTGACCTGAACTGCTTTATAGAGGTAATGAAATGAGGAAGGCGGTACTGTATTAACAGATATTCAGCAGTACATGCAGGCAGAAGTACTGTTCTTTTTTTTCGATCTGCATTGCGCCGTGGTATTTTAAGGCAGCCGCCTGGATGTTTTTCAGGCCAATGCCCATGGGAGGAAGCGGATCGGCGGAACAGGTATTCGTAAATTCCAGACGGTAAAAATCTCCCTGCTGTTCTCCTAAGATATGGATGAATGGCTGTTCGCCGTTTAGGGAAAGACAGGCATTAATGGCATTGTCCAGGGCATTGGAGAAAATAATACAGAGATCAAAGTCATCAATCCTGTCATTTGACGGAAGAAGCAGGGAAATATCGGTGGAAATTCCATAGTTCTTTGCCCGTCCGAGTTTTTCACCGAGAAGAATATCGATAGTCGGATTTCCTGTATGGCAGGGAAAGGAGAGAGAGGAGGAAATATTTTCCAGTTTTTGAAGATAGTTTTGGGCAGCTTCCAGGTTTTCTGTGTTCAGAAGTCCGTGCAGGACGGACAGGTGGTTGCGGATATCGTGACGGAAAGCTCTGGTTTGTTCATCGCGCATCTGTGCTTCGGCAATGTAGGTTTTCTGCGCCTGGGCAGCCTGGGTTAAGGAAGCCAGTGCAGCCTGGGTCTGAAAGCTTCGGCAGGTGCGCTGCCAGGCATATTGTGTGCAGAAGAGCGCAGCCAGTCCAAGGAACTGCATAATCAGCAGGAGGAGTTGTTTTCCGGTATGGGTAAGGGAATTCAATATGTGAATAGGCACTATGCTGTAGGCGGTTTGCAGGATGTATAATTCTATGATAAAAAAGAACAAAACCGGGAACAACAAAAGTTCAATGTAAGGAGCATATTCTTCGTTTAAGAACAGGTTTTTGGCGAGGAGGCTGTAGCAGCAGAAACAGAGGATGCAGTTTATTATAACCGATAAAAAGAGAAGCAGGTAGAGCAGATTTTTTCCCACAAAATAGGGCAGGATGATCATTTCGATGGCATTCATGATACCAAAAGAAAGCTGGTTTATGTAAAGGGCAAGAACGGAAGCGGTTAAAGAAATCATAGGGTGGTTTTTCACGAAAAAGCGATGGATGGCATACAGCATAAGAAGTTCGGCGCTGATTGCCAGTATTGTGGGAACGGAAAATGCCGAAAAAAAGAGTTCCATAAAATTAAGCAGGAAGAGATAGGCGGCAAAATACCGGTACTTCAGTGTTTTCCCGGTGATCCGGCTGATAAAGATAAGGTGCATCATCCCCAGTACGGTAAGGGTAAACAGATTAAGAAAAATAGTAAAGTAATCCATGGCAAAAGTCTTTATCCTTTCTTCTGGCAGTTGATAGCAGCGGGTTATTTTTGACGGGAAAAGCATTCAGGGAAGGTTTATCGTCCGGCTTTTCATGTAATGCAGCAGCGCCTGGGTCAAGTCACGTTCGCGCAGCCGGGAAACGGGGATTTCCTTATCCTGCATCAGAATCACCCGACCATCGTGACAGCCGCGGACATGGGCGAGGTTGACGAGGTAGCTTCGGTGGCATTTAAAAAATCGTCCGTCAACCTTCCGCTCCAAATCTTCCATCCTGCCGTAATAATCGGTGATACTGCCATTAATCTGATGAATATAGATTTTCCGCCCCATCACTTCTCCATAGAGAATTTCGGACAGGGGGATAATTTCACAGGAATTTCCCTTTTGGATAATGAGATTTTTTTGCTGATCCGTGCGCTGGCTTAATGTGCGAAGTACCCGGTTCATTGTCCGCCGGAAACGGACATCCTCCAGCGGCTTAACCAGATAATCGTAGGCTTCAACACTGAAGGCATCAAAGACATATTCTGCCAGAACCGTGATAAAAATCAGCAGGCTCCGGATTCCCTGCCTGCGCAGCTTTCTGGCTGTTTCCAAGCCGTCCGGCGGAGGCATCTGGATATCTAAAAAAATAACGTCAAACGTATTTCCGCTTTTAAGCAGGGAGCATCCGTCAGAAAAGCAGCGGATGGAATAGAAGGAGGAGTTTTTTGACGGATGTTCATTTATCCGCTTATCGGCCTGTTTATTGATTTGTTCATCCATATATTGTGAAAGACGGCAGGAAAGTTCCTCTGCCATCCATGGTTCATCGTCACAGATTGCAAAACTTATCATGTTTTCACCACACCATTACCCAGAATAACTCCAGAATACCAGAAAATCAGCGTGCAGGCAATGCTGTTCTCGCCAAATGCGGAATTTTTGTTATGAAATGGCTGCTGTTCATGTGTAAAGCAAAACCGGAAATGACTCACAGCGAACCTAAATGAACCGTAAGCGGTAAAAGTCAGCTAAGGTAATTTTTCATAATCTTTAATGCATTTTTTTCTAACCTTGATACCTGGGCCTGGGAGATATGGATTTCTTCGGCAACCTCGGTCTGGGTTTTGCCTTCAAAGAAACGCATATCAATAATGTGGCGCTCGCGCTGGGGGAGTTTTTTCATGGCTTCGTTTAAGGAAATATCCTCCACCCAGTTTTCCTCCAGATTTTTCTTGTCGCTGATCTGATCCATCACAAACAGAGGATCGCCGCCGTCGGTAAATACCGGCTCGTAAAGGCTTACCGGGCTTTGGATGGCGTCGAGGGCGTAAGTAACCTCTTCCTTGGTTGCCCCAACCTCGTCGGCGATTTCCATAATGGTTGGCTCCTTCATGTTCTTTTTCATCAGCGCTTCCTTGGCGTAAATGGCTTTATAGGCGGTGTCACGGATGGAGCGGGATACCCGAATACTGTTGTTATCCCGAAGAAAGCGTTTGATTTCCCCGCAAATCATGGGAACGGCGTAAGTGGAAAAGCGTACTCCCTGGCTGATATCAAAGTTATCGACCGCTTTCATTAGACCAATGCAGCCGATCTGGAAAAGATCATCGACATTTTCCGCATTATTGGCGGCAAAGCGCTGGATAACACTTAGGACAAGGCGGAGATTGCCTTTGATGTAGGCTTCACGGGCAGATTTATCACCCTGAAGAATTTTTTGGAATAATTCTTCCTTTTCTTCATTGGTCAAAAGGGGCAGCTTGGATGTGTTTACACCGCAGATTTCTACTTTGTATACAGACATTTTCCTTACCTCCATCGTTGCAATATAACTTACCTCCTTCAAATGATGGACATTTTGGTAAGATTTTATACGGCTGGAAAGATGAAAAAAATTTCCTGAAAAAAGATTGTTAAGAGTTACTGTTCTGCTTAGAAAATTTCCTGTTGTTTTTTCTCCTCCTTCCTACTATAATAAAAAAGTGCTTTCGAGGTAACCGTAAAACTATCTGAGCGGTTACCTTTCGTCTGCCCGTCTTGGAATTTGTTTGGGGAAATATGGAAAATAGTAAGGAAGAGGTTTAGGATGAGTCATACAACAATCGTTCCGTTCATTAAATGGGCGGGGGGAAAGCGTCAGCTTTTGGATCAGATTAAAGAGAGGATGCCAAAGCAGTATAACCGCTACTACGAGCCTTTTGTGGGCGGAGGGGCGGTGGTTTTTGAACTGCAGCCGGAAATGGCAGTGATTAATGATATTAACCGGGCGTTAGTGAATGCTTACCGCCAGATCCGTAGCCTGCCGGAAGCGTTTTTAAGTGCAGTCAAGGCATTGGACGGGCAGATGTGGGAGGACGGCAAGGCGTATTACTACATGCTCCGCGAGCGCTATAACGATAAACTGATGAAGGAAGAGTTTGATACCGAACTGGCTGCCCTGTTTGTCTTTATAAATAAACACTGCTTTAACGGCCTGTACCGGGTAAATGGAAAGGGGCTTTTTAACGTTCCCTACAATAACAGCCGCCTTCTGTCGGTTGACGAAACCTCCATCCGCGAGATTTCTGCCTATTTAAAGAAGATTGTGATTATGGAAGGTGATTTTGAAGTCGCCTGCGCAGAGGCCAAAGAGGGCGATTTCCTCTTCTTTGACAGCCCCTACGCCCCGTTAAACCCGGATTCCTTTGAATCCTACACCAAGGAAGGCTTTGACATCGAAAGCCATCGTCGCCTTGCCCGATTATACGGGGAACTGACCCAAAAAGGCTGCTATTGTATGCTCACCAATCACAATACAGAATTTATTCATGAACTGTACGGCAATCAGGGTTATAAGATAGACGTTGTCAGTGTAAAACGCCTGATTAATTCGGATGCGAAAAAGAGGGTGGGGGAGGAAGTGATCATTTGCAATTACTGACCTTAAAAGAAATCCTGCCGCAAAAAGCAGAACCCTATTACCAGTCCGAAGACGCCTTTCTGCTTCACGGCGATGCTTTTGGGCTGTTAAAAAAAATAAAGACGGAAAGCATAGAGATGATCTTTGCTGATCCGCCTTATTTTTTGAGCAATGGGGGAATTACCTGCCGCTCCGGGAAGATGGCTTCTGTGAACAAAGCTTCCTGGGATGAGCAGGAGGAAATATTTAGGAAAGAAAAGGAAGCATTTAGAAACCAAAAAGAAGTATATGAAAATCAAGAAAAAGCTTATGAAAATCAAAAAGAGAGGAAAAGAAAAACAGACAAAAAACAAAAAAGCAGCCTTCTCGCTGACAGGCACCGTTTTAACCGGCACTGGATTCGCCTCTGCCGCCGTGTGTTAAAGCCCAACGGCACGATATGGATTTCCGGCACCATGCACAATATCTATTCCATCGGCATGGCCTTAGAGCAGGAAGGCTTTAAAATCATCAATAACATCACCTGGCAGAAAACCAATCCCCCGCCCAATATCTCCTGCCGGTGCTTCACCCATTCCACCGAAACCATACTCTGGGCAAAAAAGGATGAACCGTGTGCCCGGCATTATTTTAACTATCAGAAAATGAAAGAGGAAAACGGCGGAAAGCAGATGAAGGATGTGTGGACAGGGGGACTGACCAGGGCGTCAGAAAAGAAAGCGGGAAAGCATCCCACCCAGAAACCCGAATACCTGCTGGAAAGAATCGTTTCAGCATCGACAGAAGAGGGAGAAATCATCCTTGACCCGTTCTGCGGCTCCGGCACCACAGGCGTTGCCGCCCTGCGGTATGACAGAAAATTTATCGGAATCGACCAGGAAGAAACCTATCTGGAAATATCCCGCCGCAGGCTGGAAAAGGTGCGGGCAGAGAAACGATAGACCGGGCAAAAAAACAGAAAAAAGATGCAGGCAACCAAAACAGCGCTGCCTGCATCCCATCAAAGATTAACGATGTCGTACCGCCGTATTTCTCCGGTATAACGTCAAAAGTCCCTTAAGCAGAAGGGCGTCATCATAGACAATTTTATGGCGGCAGATCGGCGTAATCAGCCTTGCCAGCCCTCCGGTAGCGACGATGGAGGCCGTCTGCCCAAGTTCCTGTTCCATCCGGTCGATAATACCGTCAATCTGGGCGGCATTTCCATAAATAATTCCGCTGCGCATACAGTCAATCGTATTTTTCCCAATCACCTTTCCCGGTGTTTCCAGGCTGATATAGGGAAGCTGTGCCGCCTTCCCGCTTAAGGAATCTAAGGAAACCTTAAGACCGGGCAGGATAACGCCGCCGATGTAGTTCCCGGCAGCATCCACCACGGACATCGTGGTTGCCGTTCCCATATCGATAATAATAATGGGCAGGGGATGTTCCTGGATAGCTGCCACAGCGTCCACGATTAAATCGCTTCCCACGGTCTTGGGATTATCCATCAGAATGTTCAGCCCGGTTTTCATCCCTGACCCCACCAGAAGCGGCTTTTTCTTAATAATTTTCTCCACGGCCCGAAGAAGCGTACCATTCAGCGGAGGAACCACCGAAGAGAGAACGGCACCCTCGATTTCTCCCAGGGGAATCTGATAAATTTCTAAAATATCCTTAATATTTACGGCATATTCAATATCGGTCTTGGACGGATTGGTGGTAATCCTCTCGACAAAGCTGGTTTTATTCTCATCAATACCGCCGATAACGATATTGGTATTGCCCATATCAATTGCTAAAATCATCAGGGAACTCCTTTCCATAAAAGGGATTTTGTGTTATACTACGAAACGAAGTCATTTTATCATGAAATAAATCAAAATACAATATGTATGGGGGAAAGCTTTATGTTGACAGGAAAAACCATTATTTTAGGCGTGAGCGGAGGAATCGCTGCCTATAAAATCCCTAACCTTGCCAGTATGCTGGTCAAACAAGGGGCAGAGGTTCGCGTGCTGATGACGGAAAATGCCGCCAATTTTATCACACCGATAACCTTTGAAAGCTTAACCGGAAATAAATGCATCATTGACACCTTCGATCGAAACTTTGAATTTAGCGTAGAACATGTCGCCCTGGCCAAGAAAGCGGACGTTCTTTTGATTGCCCCGGCGACAGCAAACGTGATTGCCAAGCTTGCGCACGGAATCTGTGATGATATGCTGACGACAACCGCTCTGGCCTGTTCCTGCCCGAAACTCATTGCCCCGGCGATGAATACCAGGATGTATGAAAATCCGATTTTGCAGAATAATCTAAGAATATGCAAAAACTTCGGCATGACCGTAATAGAACCGGCCTCCGGTTATCTGGCCTGCGGCGATACAGGAGCGGGAAAAATGGCAGAACCGGAAGTTCTCTTCGACTATCTCTGCCAGGTCGCCGAATATCCAAAGGATCTTATCGGAAAAAAAGTGCTGGTCACTGCCGGCCCCACCAGGGAATCCATCGATCCCGTGCGCTTTATCACCAACCATTCCACCGGAAAGATGGGCTATGCCGTTGCCCGTGCAGCCGCAAGACGCGGTGCAGAAGTCACGCTGGTTTCCGGCCCGGTTGAACTTCCCGGACTTCGCTTCGTCAATACCATTTCCGTCAATACCGCAAGGGAAATGTTTGAGGTCGTAAGCCTCTACGCCGGAAACCAGGACGCCGTAATCAAGGCCGCCGCTGTAGCCGATTACCGTCCCGCCATGACCGCAGCAGAAAAAGTAAAAAAGAGCGGCGAAGAACTAACCCTTGCCCTGGAAAAAACGGATGATATTTTATCCTGGCTGGGTGAACACCGCTGGGGCGGTCAGATTCTCTGCGGCTTTTCCATGGAAACCGAAAACCTCCTGGAAAACTCAAGAAAAAAACTTGAAAAAAAGAATATCGATATGATCGTTGCCAATAATTTAAAAGTAAGCGGTGCAGGATTCGGCACAGACACCAATGTCGTCACGCTGATTACCAAAGACGGCGAAGAAGAACTGGAAAAAATGAGCAAGGACGAAGTAGCCCACCGTATCCTGGATAAAATATTCGGCATACAGAGGTCATAAAGGAAAAAACCAGAAAGGGAAACAAGACGATGAAATTACAGCAATTTACCATCCGGGTCCCGGAACAAAAAACCGGCGAAGCTACATTAACCTTATACCAACTGGATAATCTCGGCGTAGCACCGGAAAAAAAGCGCCCCCTGGTCATAGTCTGCGGCGGAGGCGGCTACTGGAACATCTCCGACAGAGAAAAAGAACCCATCGTTATGCAGTTTTTAACCATGGGCTGCAGTGCCTGCCTTTTAGAATACAGCGTAGCCCCCAACGTATTCCCCACATCCCTTTGCGAACTGGCCTCATCCGTGGCATTAGCCAGGAAAAACGCCGAAGCCTGGGGAATTGACCCTGAAAAAATCATTACCTGCGGCTTCTCCGCCGGCGGTCACTTAGCCGCCAGCCTGGGTGTATTCTGGGACAAAAGCTTCGTCTGCGAAGCACTTAACCTCACCCCTGAGGATATAAAACCCAACGGTCAAATCCTGGCCTACCCTGTTATCACCAGCGGCGAAAAAGCCCACCCCGGCTCCATAAACAAACTTCTGGCCGAAAAAGCCCAGGACAAAACAATGCGTGAACAAATATCCCTGGAAAAACAGGTAACCCCCAACACCCCCAAAACCTTCCTGTGGCACACCGTCCCCGATGATACCGTCCCCGTAGAAAACAGCCTTCTTTTCGCCCAGGCTCTGATAAGCGCAGGCGTAAGCTGTGAACTCCATCTCTACCCCGTCGGCGGACACGGCTTATCCTTATGCAAAGAAGAAACCGCCGGAACCCAGGACTATACCCTAGAACCCTACTGCGCAAGCTGGATCGACTTAGCAAAAGCCTGGATGGAACTAAACTACCAGTGCCTGTCCATGCGCTTGTAAAAGCATGTAAATATATATTTTTTTCGGAGGAAACCACATTGTCTAACTTAACAGAAGAAATAAAGAAACGCCGAACCTTCGCCATCATTTCCCACCCCGATGCAGGAAAAACCACCTTAACCGAAAAATTCCTGCTCTACGGCGGTGCCATCAACCTTGCCGGAACCGTAAAAGGCCGCAAAGCCTCCAAACATGCCGTTTCCGACTGGATGGAGATTGAAAAGGAAAGAGGAATTTCCGTCACCTCCTCCGTCCTCCAGTTCAACTACGACGGCTATTGCATCAACATCCTAGACACCCCGGGCCACCAGGATTTCTCGGAAGACACCTACCGCACCTTAATGGCTGCCGATTCCGCCGTTATGGTCATCGACGGTTCTAAGGGCGTGGAAGCGCAGACGATCAAACTCTTTAAAGTCTGCGTAATGCGCCACATTCCTATTTTCACCTTCATCAATAAGCTGGATCGCGAGGCCAAAGACCCTTTCGAGCTGATGAGTGATATTGAGGAAGTCTTAGGAATCCGAACCTGCCCCGTCAACTGGCCCATCGGCTGCGGAAAAAGCTTTAAAGGCGTATATGACCGCCACACCAAAACCATCACTACCTTCACCGCCGCTATGGGAGGTGCAAAGGAAGTCGAGCACCAGGAGTTTTCCATCGACGGAACCGATGTAGATGCGCTGATTGGCAAGGATTACCATGACCAGCTTAAAGAAGAAATCGAACTTTTGGACGGTGCCAGTGATGCATTTGACCAGGAAAAAGTGAGTGCAGGCGAACTGTCCCCGGTATTTTTCGGCTCAGCCCTTACAAACTTCGGCGTGGAAATTTTCCTGAAATACTTCCTGCAGATGACCACTTCCCCGCTCCCGCGAAAAACAACAACAGGAATCGTCGATCCGTTCGGCAAGGATTTCAGCGCCTTCGTCTTTAAGATTCAGGCCAATATGAACAAGGCCCACCGCGACCGGATTGCCTTTATGCGGATTGCCTCGGGAAAGTTTACGGCAGGGATGGAGGTCAACCATATCCAGGGCGGAAAGAAAATCCGTCTTTCCCAGCCCCAGCAGATGATGGCGCAGGACCGAAAGATTGTCGAAGAAGCCTACGCAGGGGATATTATCGGCGTGTTCGACCCCGGAATTTTCTCCATCGGCGATACCCTGTGCTCCTCCAATGAAAAGGTAGAGTTTGAAGGGATTCCCACCTTTGCCCCCGAACACTTTGCCCGGGTGCGGCAGATGGATACCATGAAGCGGAAGCAGTTTTTAAAGGGCGTATACCAGATTGCCCAGGAAGGCGCTATTCAAATCTTCCAGGAATACAACACGGGGATGGAAGAAATCATCGTGGGCGTCGTGGGTGAACTGCAGTTTGAAGTCCTGACCTATCGCCTGGAAAATGAATATAATGTTGAAGTAAAACTGGAAAAGCTTCCCTATGAATACATCCGCTGGGTGGCGAATAAAGATGAGATCAATGTAGAAAAGATCCAGGGAACCTCAGATATGAAGCGGATTAAGGACTTAAAGGACAATCCCCTTCTGCTCTTTGTCAATAGCTGGAGCGTGCGCATGGTGGAGGAGAGAAATCCTGATTTGCGGCTGAGTGAGTTTGGGCGGAATTAAAAAAGAAGTCCTGATTTGCAGAACCGTGAGTTGGAAGGAATAAAGTAAAAACGGATATTTGCAGCCGAATAAATCATGGCGTAATAATAAAACAGAACCGAATATAGGACGATAAATAACGGACTGAGGAGGCAGAAGTGATGATTAAAGAAAAGATAGAAGCTTATATGGAAGCCCACCGGCAGGAGATGATTGAGGATATCTGTACCCTTTGCCGGATTAACAGTGAAAAGATGCCGTATAAGCCGGGAATGCCCTTTGGCGAGGGAACATTTCGGGTTCTTGCCGAGGCGCTCACCATGGCTGAAGGTTATGGGTTTTCGGTGAAGAATTATGATAATTATGTAGGCACGGCGGATTTAAACCAGGGAGAGCGCTGTCTGGATATTCTGGCGCATTTAGACATCGTTCCGGCTGGCGAGGGATGGGAAGTAACCGAACCCTTTTCGCCGATGGTTAAAGACGGGAAACTCTACGGGCGCGGGACAGCCGATGACAAGGGGCCGGCCGTTGCGGCGCTCTATGCCATGCGTGCCGTAAAAGAACTGGGGATTCCGGTGACAAAAAACTGCCGGTTGATTCTGGGAACCGATGAAGAGTGCGGAAGTTCGGATATTGCCCATTACTATGAGGAAGAAACAGAAGCGCCGATGACCTTCTCCCCGGACGGGGCTTTTCCTGTGGTCAATGTAGAAAAAGGAGGATTGCCCGGACATTTTACCAGAGAATTTCCGGCATCCGAAGCGCTTCCAAAGCTGATTTCCCTTGAGGCAGGAATTAAGTTAAATGTTGTTCCCGGAAAGGCCAACGCTGTGGTAAAGGGACTGGATTTGTCTGACCTGTGTGACCTTGCCCGAACGCTGGAAGAAGAAACCGGGGCGGAATTTCAGATTAAGGCGGATGGGGATGTGGCCTATATTACCGCCGTGGGAAAGGGCGCTCACGCCTCCACGCCGGAAGAAGGGGTGAATGCCCTGACAGCCCTTCTGGTTTTACTGACCCGGCTTCCCCTGGCGGACTGTGCACAGGCGGAGGCATTAAACGACCTTTTAACCCTGCTGCCGCACGGAGATGTTCACGGAGAGGCTCTGGGCGTGGCGATGGAAGATGACGTTTCCGGCATCCTGACCCTGGCTTTTTCGCTTCTTCATGTGGAGGATGGTTATCTGGAGGGAAGCTTTGATATCCGCTGTCCGATCTGTGCAAATGAGGGAAATCTTCTGCAGCCCATAAAAGAAAAGATGGGAGAAAAGGGATTTGTTCTGACGAATAAGACAATGAAGCCCCCGCACTATGTTGACGGAAACTCGGTATTCGTCCAGACACTTTTAAAAGCCTATGAAGACTATACAGGAAGAGAAGGACGGTGCGAGTCCATGGGCGGCGGAACCTATGTTCATAATCTGAAAAACGGTGTGGCTTTCGGTGCATCGATGCCGGGAACGGATAACCGGATGCACGGGGCAGACGAGTTTGCCGTGGTGGAAGAACTGGTAACGGCAGCGAAGATATTTGCCCAGGTGATTGCGGATTTATGTAAGTAATTTTCTCGATTGTCTTTTGTATGTTACTGGGGTTAGGGTTGCATAAGGAAATAAAAAGATGTGCCAAAATGGCAGATACCAGATAAATAGATGTCAAAACGGCACGAAAAACGGAGGTAAGGAAGATGAAAAAAAAGTACGATGTTCTGGCATTGGGCGAACTGCTGATTGATTTTACAGAAAATGGAATCAGCGGACAGGGAAACACGATTTTTGAGGCAAACCCGGGCGGCGCTCCCTGTAATGTTCTGGCGATGTTAAATAAGCTGGGGCATAAAACCGCATTTATGGGAAAAGTCGGCGTAGATATTTTCGGGAACAAGCTTAAAGCGGTCTTAGACGAGGTCGGCATCGACACCTCGGCCCTGGTAATGGACCCTGACGTGCGAACCACCCTGGCCTTTGTGCAGACCTTTGCCGACGGCGACCGGGATTTTTCCTTTTACCGCAATCCCGGGGCAGATATGATGCTGAAAGAGGAAGAATTAAAAACCGATATGCTTTCCGAATGTGAAATCTTCCACTTCGGCACCCTCTCCATGACTCACGATGAAGTGCGCAGGGCAACGAAAAAAGCCATTGCACTGGCAAAAGAAAACGGTGCTCTGATTTCCTTCGACCCGAACCTGCGCCCGCCGCTCTGGTCCTCCCTGGATTTGGCAAAAGAGCAGGTGGCTTACGGTCTTGGCCAGTGCGATGTGTTAAAGATTTCGGACAATGAAATCCAGTGGTTTACCGGAAAAGAAGATTACGATGAAGGGATTGCCATACTGCAGGAAACTTACCATATTCCGCTGATTCTCCTCTCCTTAGGCAAAGAGGGAAGCCGGGCTTACTATAAGGGACTTCGGGTAGAAAAGGCTCCTTATTTGCAGGAAAACACCATCGAAACCACAGGGGCCGGAGATACCTTCGGCGGAAGCTGCCTGCATTTTGTGTTAAAGTACGGGCTGGATAATCTGGATGAAGAAAAGCTTCTGGAAATGCTGTCCTTTGCCAACGGCGCGGCATCATTGATTACAACCAGAAAAGGCGCGCTGAAGGTGATGCCGGAAGTGGATGAGGTGAAGAAGCTGATACAATAGATAATTGGCAGAATAGCAAAAATAATAGGAATGGATACAAAACAGGCTGGAATTTGCTTTGATTTCCGGCCTGCTTTGTATTTGCCGATTGGCATTTTTAATGCCTGTTTGCGATTGCTAAACAGCGTCTGGTAAAGCATGTATCTGGAAGATGCAAGTCGAAAAATACAGCAAATGGATTATGCCTGATTGGCATAGGCATTTAGTACATTTAAAACTTCTTCCGCTGGAACCATGCCATGGCAGGAGTAGCGGACATAAGCACCGTCATCTTCACATGAGTAGCCAACCTGCGTAGGAACATCCCACTGATTTCTCCACTGTTCAAAGCTTTCCTTCGACGCAGGAAGCCAGTCTACCTGATATTCGTAGCCATCCAGAGGATAACCAGAAGCCATGGTAGAGGCATTGCCTATATGTCCTTCGATAAGGGGATAGACATAACTTTCATAGTAGTAATTATCACCCGAAAGATAGCTGTTGATCAGGTAACCATCACCTAAAGCAAGTCGAGTTAAACCGGTAGAATAAACTTCATCGGGTTTTCCCAGGTAAAATACAGTTTGCCTGATAGCGTCCCATTCCCAGTAAACCGTATCTTTCTTTGGATTTACATACTCTGAGAGCGTTAGGCTTTCGTTATAGTACCCACTGCTGAAAAAGACTCCCGGGATACCATCTCCTGCGTCAAAGATAGCTGCATAGCTTCTAATCGGATATTTTGTGCCCAGATCGGCCACAATACTTTTAAACACTGGAGGAATATCGGCTTCTGCTGGTTTTGGGTGGTTTTTTGCTTCCCGGATTGCCGATTCCAGAGTTTCTGCAAAAAGCCTAGCCTGCGCAGGAGTTAGTCGGCATTTCTCCAGATCGCCGTAATATACCGTGTTTTTTAAAAAGAAGGAGGCCTGCCCGGTTTCGTCTTCGGGTGCGCGGTTATCTGGTGATTCGTCTTCGCCTGGTTGATTATCGGGTATTTCATCGCCTTGTTCTGCATTTTCGTTCGGTGTACTGCCAATATCCAGCCCGGATTCTTCAAAAATCTTTTGCTGTAAATCTTCATCTCCCAGCAGCTCTTCCATAATATAGTCAGGGATATCCTCTGTTGTAAATGACGAAAGAATAATCTGCTCTTCGCCATCCGGGGATAGGGTCAGTTCGGCCATATTTCCGGCAGAAACATAAACTTCTTCATCGTCATCCATACATTCCACATAGTAGATATTATTGTGTCCGTTTTCTATGATCGTGATTTCCTTCTCCGTTTCTTCGCCGGCACTATGGTCAGCTTTTTCGGGAACTGTATTTTCTGTGGTTTCTTCCTCGGTGCCTATTGGAGTATCCGTTTCTGCTTGCGAAGTATAGGTTTCTTTTTGGGAAGTTTCTGTTTTTTCCTGAGAAGGTTCTAAATCATCTTCGGGAAGGATGTCGTTTAAACCGGGGAGGGTTTTCAATAAGCGGCGCAGCAAGGTCTGCACGAACTGTTTTGCCTTTTCCCTGGCTGGGGAACCTTCCCTGTCCGAATCCTCTTTGCCTGAATATTCTTTACCCGATTTATCCCGCCTGCACCCCACGGTTCCTTCCAGGGTATAGACCTTCATCTGATTCTGACCGGAGGCTTCTACCCATCCGCAAGTTCCGCGAATACCTACAATCATCGATGAGGTGCGGATATTTAAGCTTTCGTTATCCTCAAGGGGCTCGGTAATATGGAAAAACAGTTTTCCCGAATGAACCATGATTTCCAGATTGTTTCTTTTTTTGGTGATTTCAATTTCGCTTTCGGCGTCCATTTTGGTCAGCTTTACCTTGTCTAAGTTAATCCATGCATAGCTGGTTGTTTGGGTTTCCAACTGATAGCCGCTGTACAGATTTAATTGTTCTTTCGGTTCGATTTCTTTTTGCTTTCCGTCGTGGATATTTACCGTTCCCTGGGTCTTATTTAATTCCATCGTTGTGGCAGTAAACGGTGAGCGGCAGGAAACCAGACACAGCGAGGCTGCCAGCAGCAGGGCCGTAGTCTGCCGGATTTTTTTTCTATGTAGATTCATTGTCTTTACCATTCCTTACTATTTTTTAACGAAATATTGCCGATGCTGGAGAGAAGCCTTGACTCCAAAAACCTATCCCCGTCCAAGTGTATCATATGCTCCGGCATCTCCGCAATCTAAATTTCTGTTTTTTTTATGCTGCTATTCAACCATATTTTTTTCATGAAACGGAAAAAGAAATTGAGCAGTGAGAGGAGAAAAATATTTGCGTATTAGCTTAAGCTCGGATATAATTAAACCAGAGGAAACAAGTGAACAGTCATAGCTGTTAGGGGCAGATTGTGGTATGCTGTTGACAGAAATATTTTTGGAAGGGAGAAGTTATGAGATTTTATCGTGTAAAGCAGTGGCTTGCCGCCGGATTAACTGCAGTATTGTTAAGCGGTTGTTCGGGAACGCCTGGAATGCAGGGGGACAACAAAGCAGGAGAAACAGAGAAGATCAGTCTTTATGACAGAGGACTTAAACTGATGGCCAAGATGGATTTGATGGCAGAATCTGATGTCTATACGGAGATGATGATTTCCTCGCCGGAGGTGACGAACATTTTGGAAGAAATCGGAGAGCAGGATTACCATGAACCCAAGGTGGTCTATGAAGTGAAGCTGTCAGGGGATATTTTAAAGAACTTACAGAATATGTACGGAGGAGAGATGGATTCCATGCTGGATCTGCCGGAGGAATTGCAGGAAGATCTGAAGCACCGAATTATAGAATCGGTTCCCTCTATGCTCAGTGCCATGGAAGGCTCTAATGCGCTGGCTGCCATGAGTTTGATTACGACCGATGATTATTTTATCGATGAAACTGTTACGGAGGATACCATTTATTTATATCTATATGATGGAAGATACTGCGGAGCGGTGGTGTACTCTCCTCATGATGAGGGAATCGTTTCCGCCTCAGGAAGAATGATTGTAAGTGAGATACTTGGTCAGGCAGCGGATAAAGAGGAAATAAAAAATTGGATTGTACAGAATGCCGGACTTCTGGGGGCTGAGATTTCAGAAGTGTTTCCGTAAAGTTTTCTGGCATGGTTATAGTGATCTCGATGAATTTGATAACCTGGGAGATACTATTTGGAGTCATGGCTGAAACATTTGAATGGAGAGAAGGGAACGTGGGCAAAGATGGGGGTGCTTGTTCAGGAAATGGAAACATTTTCCCTCTATTGTACAGCGGTAAGGGCAGGCAGGCGGGCACTCAGTATCTTAACCGCAGGCAGCAGCCTCCACAGTAGCGCCGCCCTGACCAATGAAGAACGGGAAAAAAAGTTGGATGCGATGATACGGTGTGCGCTGGCGTTTGCTTAGAACTGCACGGGCTGTAAAATGTCATAAAGTATTATGGCATAAATGGACAGAAAAAACCAGGACAGAGTATTTAATTGTTACTTCAAACGGTTCTGGTTTTTTCTTACTGATTTTTGTAATCGTTCAGAGAATTTTGTAAAATTTAAAAATGTAATTCCCTGAAATCAATCCATAAATCGTTATAGATATTCACTTTTATTTTATCAAAGAAAGTATAAAG
>VSOC01000044.1:1823-25769 GCA_009774615.1 Lachnospiraceae bacterium | reverse complement strand
TCGAGCAGGATTTAATGCAAAAAAGGAATATTGGGAATCTTATGATCAAATGAATGTAATGATATCGAATAGTTTTGATTCATAAACCGAAACTTTACAACAAAAAGGTCATTCCAAAGAAAGGAAGGTTATGTGATGGCGTCTGCACAGAGAAAACGGTATACAATAGATGATATTTATGCCTTGCCGGAAGGACAGCGTGCGGAGTTAATTGATGGACAAATTTACTCTATGGCTCCTCCAAAAAGAATACATCAAAGGTTAGTTCATCAATTTGAAAGAATCATCGGAAACTATATTGTGGAAAAGCATGGTGACTGTGAAGTTTATCCTGCTCCATTTGCTGTATTTTTAAATGCTGATAATAAAAACTATGTTGAGCCGGATATTTCTGTTATCTGTGACAAAAATAAGTTAGATGAATATGGCTGTAATGGAGCACCGGATTGGATCATTGAGATTGTTTCTCCTGGCAGCAGAAAAATGGATTATAATATCAAATTGTTTAAATACAGGACAGCAGGTGTTAAAGAATACTGGATTGTAGATTATGAGAAAAATCTTGTGATGGTTTATGATTTCCAGAATGAAGATGGAGATGATTATACATTTTCGGATACGATTCAGGTAGGGATTTACCCTGATTTGGTTATTGATTTGAGTAGTATAATTTAAACTATAAATGGAATAAAGCATAAAATAAAAGCAAAAGGAGTTATGAAGATATACAGAGGCAGGTGGTTTTTATTAGTTTGGACTAACTGCCCCTGTATTTGTTCGTTATTTTGAAAAATATCTTAAAAGTTCAAGATGTGGGGCTGTCAAATGAACTTTAGGAAGACAAGGAATTGAAATCTCGCTTGTTTTCTTTTATGCGGTTTCAAAGACAGAACATCCTCATTCGTTTTTTATTCTTGTCATTCATCGAATACATTATCCGATAAAAAAACCATCCATTGAGCCATTTATCCAACAGAAAATCCTTCAATATTCCGTGAAGGCAGAAATACCGATGCCGGGAACCATTCATCGTCGGGAATAAGCTGTTTTTGCAGTTCTTCTATCTTTTCTTCCCATTCCTCCTGCGATATTTCTTCGGAACTATGTTCTCCCTGCAGGCTGCAGTCCTGTGAATAAAAGTAAAGATATCCCCCATCCTCCTGGCAATCTTTGCGCAATGCGTACAGGGGAAGCATATTATGATTTTTTCCGATCTTTTCTCCGATCTTTCCCTCAAGCTGTCCCACGACCAGATACCAGTCCCCGCCGTAGTCATCCATAAAGATCATCTGCCCGGTTTTCAGAGGAACAAAGCTTTCATGAAGAACGCCCAGGAAGCGCAGACTTATCCAGCCGTTTTCATAAGATAAAACAACAAATCTTCCCCAAGCATGTTCAAAATCTTTGTAGTCCGACGCATTCGGTTGACAGCGGACGAGAAGTTCATTTTCCCCGTCATGATTGACGTCCATAAGAAGATATCGCCAAAGACATCTTCCCGTATCCGGATCAGAAGAATAGTGGTAGGCGATACGGCTTCGATCGGACAGATCTTTTACCCTTGAAAAATTGCCGGATAAAATTTCCTGGTAGGCTTTCCATGCCTCCTGTTCGTTCTCTCCGACGACAAAGGAAACGTTTCCATTTCCCTCATCCAAAGTATCCAGATAAGCCCATTCTTCTTTGGGAAAAAGAGGAAACTGCTCGACCGGAAGCTCTGCATTCTGCCATATTTCCAAAAAGGCAGCCGCGGTTTCCCAACAGTCGCTGTGGGAACATTTCTGATCTGGTTTTGGCAGTGTTCCAAAGGGAACCTTAAAATAATGTTTGACGGATTTGATGGTTTTGTCGTTTTTCGCAGTCAAAGGAAGTTCATCGTCTTCTGTGGTTAAAGGAACTTTATTTTCTTCGGTGGTCAGAGAAATCCATTCATAAATATCCCATCCTTCTTCCGGGAGCGGTGCATCAGAGGTCTGGGGGATTTTTCGATTAGAGGAAGTAGCGGAATACATATTCGGATCGGTAAAACAGGTTTCCAGCCGGTGAGAGATAAGAAAAGACCCGTCGGCAAGGGGCTGTATCTGCGCAGACGAATAACGTCTGTAGTCATCAAAGTCATAGAGTAGTTCAACCTTCTGGTTTCGGAAGGTGTAAATATGATAAATATTCCCTCCGTCAATGCAGAGCTCCGGCATCTGATCCCCATTACAATCGACAAAAGCATAGGAGGAACGGCTGTCGCCACGAGGATAGCGGTCTGTAGCGGTAAGGCTGTGCCAGTCTTTGGTGGTTAAAAATTCACGGTAGGCGGTTAGAGCCTTGTTTTTGAACTCAATGTTTTTTGCGGAAGGATTCTTCGGAGCAATATTTTCCGGGGCATTCGTTTCCGGGGCATTCGTTTCCAGGACATTCGTTTCCAGGACATTCGTTTCCCGGACATCTGCTTCCTGGGAAGGTAAAGAAGGTGAGTTGGCGGTTTTGGCATTGCCCATGCAGCCGGACAAAAGCAAAAAGGGCAGGCTAAGGATAAGAAAAAAAGAGTGTTTTTTCTTTTTTGGACAATGGCTATGAAATGCATCTGTGCGTTTTTTCATGTGGTACACACTTACCTTTCTTTGCAGGCTGGGGGATAAAATATCTTCTGCTATGATTATATTTCATTTTATCCGTGTTTTCAATTATTTCCGGCAATTTTCCGATGACTGGACATAAACTTTTATTCGCTCACAAGCCATCGCACCGCCATGAAAAAAGTTCCTAATGAAATTTTCAGAAATTTTTAAATGCCTGGAAAATGATTGTATTCTGTGAAATTTTGCCTTATAATAGGTAATAAATAAGAAATTTTGTGAAATTTCCCAAATTTTGCAAAGATAGTAAATAATTAGAAAGGAGAAAATGGGGCATGGATAAGGTAGTATGGAATGAGCGGCTGAATATCGGGGTGGAGGTTGTCGATAAGGCTCATGCCAAGCTTTTTCAGGTTGTGGGGAATTTAATTGAACTGGTGGAAAATGAGGAAAACTACCAGAAAGCCTGCAAAAGAGGACTGGCTTTCCTGGAAGATTATACCATGAAGCATTTTTTGGAAGAAGAGGCTTATATGCGCTCTGTGAATTACCGGGGCTACGACAGACATAAAGAAATTCATGATACTTTTCGGGACCAGACCCTGGTTTCCCTGAAAAAATCCCTGGAATTATCCGATTACTCCCAGATAGCTACGGAGCGCTTTCTGGGTGTTTTGCTGGGCTGGCTCACCGGGCATATTATGACGGAAGATCAGGAAATTACCGCAGAAAAGTCTTCGGCATCCGGTTATTCGTCCTTTTCTCAAACAGAAACAGCAGCGGCTGTGGAGGCGGTCGGTCAGGCGGTAAAGAATGTATTTGGTCTGCATGCAGAACTTATCGACGATCATTATGACGGGCGAAATATGGGCATGGAATACCGTTGCCGATTAAGCTACAATATGGATAACGGCGAGAAGGTACAGCTTCTTTTAGCCGCTGAAAAAAAATTAATCCGACGGGGCGTGGGAATGCTTTTTGGATTTTCAGCGATGCAGAACGCGGCGTTGGTGGAGGAGGTTTCCTTAGAAATCCTTAAGCAGCTCCTGAATTATATGAATAAACAATATAACGAGGGAAAGGATTATCATCTCAGCAAGGAGGAACTGCTTACCAGCGATGAATTCCGAGCCGATTTTATGACCCGCTATTCCTGCTGTCTGCTGTTTGAAACGCGGCTGGGCTATTTTGTCTTTTGTTCCCGCAAATGGAAGGTGAAAAAGAGAAAAGAAAGAGCTAACAGTGAAAGACCATGAAGAACAGGAAAAAGAGCGTGAAAAACCGTAAAAAGACCATGGGAAAACCGTAAAAAGACCAAGGGAAAACCGTAAAAAGACCAAGGAAAAACTGTAAAAAGACCAAGAAAAAACCGTAAAAAGACGGAAAAAGGCAGGAGTGATTCTGGCACCCCTGCCTGAAGTGTTCTATGACAATGAAGCATGGACAATGAAGTATGTTTTAATAGACATCATTCGGTTCCTGCACCTCGATCTTTACCTTTTCCTTAGGAAGGGTTATATTTAAAAGGATAGCGACCAAAGTTGCAATCACCACCGGCGATTTTCCAAAAATGGTTGTCACCCATGCCGGGAAGGATGCAAGAGAGGCAGAAGCCTGGGAAACACCCATGCCCAGTGCTGCGGCAAGCCCTACGATGGAGGTGTTCCGATAGTTCATTTCCTCGGTAATCACCAGTTTCATTCCTGTCATGGCAATGGAGGCAAATACCGATACCGTTGCCCCGCCCAGAACCGCATAGGGAATGGTGGTAAGAAGGGCAGAAAACTTCGGGAACAGCCCGGCAACCAGGATGATCACAGCGGCAAGTCCCAGTGTGCACCGGTTGACCACCTTCGTCGTGGTTACAATACCTACGTTCTGGCTGTAAGTTGCCGTGGGCAGACAGCCAAAACATGCTCCGATAATATTCGTAAACCCATAACCCAAAATCGCACCCTGCAGTTCTTCGGTTTTCGGCTCCCGTCCAAGACCGCCGCTGGTGGTTGCCGAGAAATCGCCGATGGCCTGAACCGCATTAATGGCAAAGAGCAGGCCGATGGCAAAGCAGGCTGAAATTTCAAACCGGACAGGGAAGTGGAAGAGTTTGGGAAGCTGAATAATCCCGGCTTCCGCCACACTGTTAAAGTTCACCATACCCATAAAGAAGGCAGCTACATAGCCGACCGCCATTCCGATTAAGATAGAAGCCAGCTTAAAAATACCCTTGCCAAAATGATTCAGCATCGTCACAACCACCAGCGTAAAAATCGCCAGCAGCCAGTTCTTCATCGAACCATAATCGGAGCTTCCCACACCGCCTGCCATATAGTTAATTGCCGTAGGATACAGCGATAAACCAATGGTAAAAACAACCGTTCCGGCAATCAGCGGCGGGAAAAATTTTCGTATTTTCTTAATAAAAATACCAACCAGACCGGCAACCACACCGCCGATGATCTGTGCCCCGAGAATGGTGTTAATATCATACCCCTCAGCAATCGCCTGCATACTGGGAACATAGGCAAAAGAAACCCCGATAATGACCGGAAGCCCCGACCCCAGATGAAATCCGTTCTTTTTTCCAATAGGGAAGAGTTGGAGCAGGGTGGAGAGGGCAGAAATCACCAGAGAAGCCTGAATTAAAATTACTTTATCCGCCCCCGAAACTCCTGCTGCACTGGAAATCATAATCGCCGGGGTAACACAGCCCACAATCATGGCAACCACATGCTGGAGCGCCAGAGGAAGCGCCTGCCCAAATGCCGGTATGCCGTCAAGTTCAAAAAGAGAAGCCTTTGTTTTTGTATTTCCCATAATAACCTCCATTTACATTAAAAGTCTGCCGCCGAATAGGCGGCCTAAGTTCAGGTATTCCAAGTGCGCCCAGCAGACTTTTCCTTATGGTAGTATACATACTTGTGGGCGCATGAAGGTTTACTGATGGATTCTGGTACCCGTTTTCCCCAAAATTCCGTCCTTTGCTTTTTCCAATAAGGTAATTAATGCTGTTCTTCCTTCCCCGGAGCTGGCAAACTTCACGGCAGCCTGTACCTTGGGCAGCATGGAACCAGGAGCAAAATGTCCTTCTTCCATGTACTGCTCGGCCTTCTTAACCGGTAAATCTTCCAGCCAGGTTTCGTTGGACTTACCAAAGTTAATTGCTACCTTTTCTACTGCCGTTAAGATAATCAGGAAATCGGCATTTAACTCTTCTGCTAACAGGCAGCTTGCAAAATCCTTGTCGATAACGGCACTTGCGCCCTTTAAGTGATTGCCCTGCTTGGTTACGGGGATACCGCCGCCGCCGCAGGCGATCACCAGCTGACCGGATTCCACCAGGGACCGGATTGCGCCGATTTCAATGATTTCCGCTGGCTTTGGAGAAGCAACCACACGACGCCAGCCGCGTCCGGAATCTTCTTTCATCACGTAATCGTATTTTTTCTCGGCAATCCTTGCCTGCTCCTCGGTCATAAAGTGGCCGATGGGCTTGGATGGGGATAAAAAGGCAGGGTCGTCGGCATCTACGCGGATCTGGGTGATCATGGTCGCGACGGGGATATTGAAAATGCTGCGGTTATACAATTCTTCGCGCAGGGCGTTCTGGAGATCGTAGCCGATGTAAGCCTGGCTCATGGCAACGCAGACGGAGAGTGGGGTGTTGGGTTGCTTTTCGTCCTCGCGGCTTAATGCTGCCATGGCGTTATTGATCATGCCGACCTGCGGGCCGTTTCCGTGTGCTACAACAACTTCGCAGCCTTCTTCGATTAAGTCAACGATGGCTCTTGCCGTGATTTTAACGGCAGTCATCTGTTCCGGTAAAGTATTTCCCAGGGCATTTCCGCCAAGGGCAATCACGATTCGTTTTTTCTTTTCCATGTGTGGGAGGTCCTTTCTGTTTTCTTGTTTTTTGATAGTATTTAAGATTTCCTATAAACTTAGCGAATAAATAAGTCAGAAAGGGCCGCCTGGAACGAAAATCAGGCGGCCCATTAAGGTTCCAATCGTGCGATATTGTATGTAAAGTTATCTTTTTACGCTATTGGTTTATTCAAATGATAGAAGCGTCAAAAGGTCTTTTGCCGCTTCTTATGATACAGATTGCTCCGCACTTCGTGCTCCCGCAATCCTAAAAACATTCAAAATCCGCCCTGTCGGGCTGCTTTTTCATGTTTTTGGCGGGTCCCAAGTTCAAAAATTCTCCTGAAAGCAAGCTTTCGTCGAATTTTCGACCTTTTGACCCTGGTATCATTCAAATACGCGAGGTGCTTTTCTTTCTTCCAGCTTCTTTAAGATTTCCTGTGGGTTTTCAAATTTAGCAAGGAAGATCATGGCAGCGATGATATATGGCTTGAAGCTGGCTTCTTTGTACAGCGGATCGCGGTAGCGGTCGAATACGGAAGCGTCAACTTCGCCGGTTTCACAGCTTACGCCGGTGATGTCGGCTGGCAGGCAGTGCAGGTAGAGCGCCTTGCCGTCTTTGGTCGTCTTCATCAGTTCTTCCGTACAAGCCCAGTCCTTATGCTGTGCATTCTGTGCCAGAAGCTCCTTCTCCAAAGCCTTAATTCCCTCTAAATCGCCCTCGCCGTACAGATTCGTTCTCTTTTCCATAGCGGCAAACGGTGCCCAGCTCTTAGGATAAACAATATCGGCATCCTTAAATGCTTCTTCCATAGAATTAACACGCTTAAAGGAACCACCGGTAGCCTCTGCATTCTTCCTAGCAACTTCCTCAACCTCCGGCATAACCTCATAGCCTTCCGGATGAGCCAAAACAACATCCATACCAAAACGTGTCATCAATCCAATAACACCCTGCGGAACCGATAATGGCTTGCCGTAAGAAGGAGAATAAGCCCAGGTCATCGCCAGCTTCTTACCCTTTAAGTTTTCCACGCCGCCGAACTCATGAATAATGTGCAGCATATCTGCCATACACTGTGTAGGATGGTCAATATCACACTGAAGGTTTACCAAAGTAGGCTTCTGCTCCAGAATACCAGCCTTATTTCCCTCCGTAACCGCATCAACAACATCATGCATGTACTTATTGCCCTTGCCAATATACATATCATCACGGATACCGATAACATCAGCCATAAAGGAAATCATATTTGCCGTTTCACGAACCGTTTCGCCATGGGCAATCTGGGACTTGCCTTCATCCAAATCCTGAACTTCCAATCCCAACAAATTACATGCCGAAGCAAAAGAGAAACGTGTACGGGTAGAATTATCACGGAACAAAGAAATTCCAAGGCCGCTCTCAAACACCTTCGTAGAGATATTATTCTCTCTCATAAAGCGCAGAGCATCCGCAACCGTAAACACAGCCTCCAATTCCTCATCCGTCTTTTCCCAGGTCAGGAAAAAGTCATTATTGTACATTTCCTTAAAATTTAAAGCGTTTAATTTGTCGATATAATCCTGAAGAGTCTTCATCGTATTTGCTCCTTTTTTATGTTTTTATGATTTTTTTGTTTTTTATTTTTCTCTATTATTGTTCTCTATACTATACTAATCTTTATTTATGAGTCAGAAAAGTTTTATTTGCAGTATAATGTTGGTAATGCCGCATAAACCGCTGCGCACCGTACCAGATCATCTTTCCAGGTCTTCTCATTCGGTGCATGTGCCTGTGCCTCTGCCCCTGGTCCAAATCCGATACATGGAATCCCGTTTCTACCCATAATCGAAACCCCATTCGTCGAGAACGTCCACTTATCGGTGAGCGGACGCTCTTTCCGCAATGCAATCGTTTCCTCATTTCCCTGACGCTCGTCGCCGTAAAGTCCGCGGTGTGCCTCCTCTAATGCCTTCGTTACCTTATGATCTTCCGGAATTACCCAAGTCGGGAAGTAGCACTCGATAGGATATACCAGGTTTGTATAAGAAGGACGGGAATACTCATACATAGAAACCTTCACATCATCCCCATATTTCTTAACACTCGGCAGAGCGCGAATCTCATCCAGACAGCTTTCCCAGGTTTCTCCAGCCGTCATCCGGCGATCCAGGGAAACCGAGCAGGAGTCCGCTACCGCACAGCGGCTTGGAGAAGTAAAGAAAATCTCCGAAGTCGTAACCGTACCGCGTCCTAAGAACCGTGCTTCCTTCCACTGCGGATTATATTTCTCATCCAGCATCTTAACTAAGCCCTTAACTTCCGTCCCGTCAGCCGCATCATTTTCATTTAATGCACGAATATCCTGAAGAATATCTGCCATCTTATAAATCGCATTATCACCGCGCTCCGGTGCAGAACCATGGCAGGAAATTCCGGTTACATCCACACGGATTTCCATACGTCCTCTCTGTCCGCGGTAGATTCCGCCGTCGGTAGGCTCTGTAGATACCACAAATTCCGGGCGAACCTTATCTTCATTAATAATATACTGCCAGCAAAGACCGTCACAGTCTTCTTCCTGAACCGTACCGGTTACCAGCACCGTGTACTTATCGCTTAACAGGCCCAGATCCTTCATAATTCTTGCGCCGTAAACCGCAGATACAATGCCGCCGAGCTGGTCAGAAGTTCCGCGTCCGCCGATTTCCAGGTCATTTTCAAACCCTTCATACGGATCAAAGTTCCAATTATCACGATTTCCGATACCTACCGTATCAATATGCGCATCAAAGCCGATTAAGGTAGAACCTGTTCCCATGCAGCCTAAAACATTGCCCATCGGGTCAATTTCCACTTTGTCAAATTCCAGCTTGCGCATTTCCTCGGCAATGCGGTCGATATGATCCTTCTCGCCGCAGCTCTCACCCGGGAATTTCACGATGTCGCGTAAGAACTTGGTCATGTCCTTTTCATAATTTTTTGCGGCCTCATTAATTTTCTTGAAATCCATAATTTCCTCCATTCTGTGCAGGTTTTGCACGGTCAGGGTTTTCCCCATAATAAAATGTTTTATTGTGTATGGGGGTTGTGTATTTTGGTTTGAATACCCCGTATCCCCCCACGCCGGAAGTATGGTTTTGTTTTTTCTTTGGGTTTAACGTTCTTTTCCTTCCCAAATAATGTTTTTATATCGCTCAGGGTCAGTATCGCCTTCCGTAGAGAAGAGCAGTACACGGGAGGACGAGTCTAACCCAATGGCTTCACGTAAATTCTTGTATTCGTCCATGGTCATAATACATGCCAGGACACCGAAGGGAGCAGCACCGGATTCGCCGCTTGTCACCTGCGGATCGCCCTTAATCGGAGCGGAGAGCATCCGCATACCCTTAGCCGCTGCCCAGTCCGGAGCAGAGATAAATACTTTAACATGGTTCTTTAAAATATCCCAGGAAATGGTATTTGGTTCGCCGCAGGCAAGCCCTGCCATAATGGTCTGCATATCGCCGTCTACAATGCGCGGATCGCCGTCCCCGGCAGCAGCGCCCTTGTAAAGACAGGCAGCCACATCTGCTTCAACAACAACAACGGTCGGCGGGTTTTCCGGATAACGGTTGGCAAAATACCCCTGAACCGCACCCGCCAGAGATCCGACACCTGCCTGAACAAACACATGGGTAGGACGGCCGCAGCCATATTCAGAAAGCTGTTCATTTGCCTCCATTGCCATCGTGCCGTAGCCCTGCATAATCCAGGCCGGGATTTCCTCGTAGCCGTCCCATGCGGTATCCTGTACCACGACGCCGTTTTCGGTCTTAGCAGCGGCAGCAGCAGCCATGCGCACGCATTCATCGTAGTTGACTTCCTCGATTGTCGCCGTGGCGCCTTCCTTGCGGATGTTGTTTAAACGGGTTTCTGTAGAACCTTTGGGCATGTAGACAACGGCTTTTTGCTTCAGCCGGTTTGCTGCCCAGGCAACACCGCGTCCGTGGTTTCCGTCCGTTGCCGTAAAAAAGGTTGCCTGCCCAAATTCCTCTCTTAGCTTATCGGAGGTCAGTACATGGTAGGGAAGTTCAGAAACATCTTTTCCGGTCTGCTTTGCTATGTAACGTGCCATGGCGAAAGAACCGCCAAGTACCTTAAATGCGTTTAATCCGAAACGATAAGATTCATCCTTAATGTAAACCTCACCAAGCCCTAAATACTCTGCCATCTTCTCCAGCTTCTGCAGAGGTGTTTTGCTGTACTGCGGAAAGCTTTCGTGGAATGTTCTGGCTTTCTTCACTTCTTCAAGTGCCATCACCTTTAACTGAGAATCCTCGGTTTTCGGCATATTGTTTTCCACCCATAAAATTGGCTGGTTCATGATGATTTCCTCCTTATTTTCACATTGCTTGTTTTCATTTTTGTCGTTCAGATGCTTTTTTAAGTCCGTCAAAAGCAGTCACTTCCTTAAATTTATACCATCTAAAGTTCAATAATTTACACAATCCACAGATGTTATAAACCATCAGTTCTCTGCCTTCTCGCTGTCACCTTCGCCTTGCTTTGCCTTTCCGTTTACATCAATGTAGCTGTAAAGCGTAAACTTGGAAATACCAAAGTACTTGGAAACCTTGTCGCCGGACTTGGTAATCAGGAAGGCACCTGCTTCATTTAAAAACTGAATAGCAGTAATCTTTTCTTCCTTATTCATCAGTGCAGCCGGTTTTCCCACCAGGGCAACGGACTGTTCAATCAGGTTATCCAGCAAATCATTGACATTTGTAACAATCTGCTCCGGCTGCTTATCCTTTTCCGCTTCCTCCGATTCAATCATGGTTTTAATTACCTGATCGAAATGCATCAAATCCGTAATATCATAATTAATGGAGAGCAGATAGTGAACCTCGCCGGACTCATCCTTAATGTACATGGTGCTGGATTTTAAGATTTGTCCGTTTGCTGTCTTGGTCAGGTAGCCCAGATGGTCGGTTAAGCTATCCGGATGTTTCTTTAAGGCATCCAGTGTCTTTAACACAATCCTTGACGAGCTTCCGCCAATCTGCCGGTTGGTAATATGTCCGTTTTCAATATGGACAATGGAATGTTCCAAATCCTCGGCATATAAATCATGGACAACAATCTCGCAGTTTTTCCCAAACTCTTTGGCAAATCCCGCGGCGATTTGAGTTAAAAGTTCTAAGGTATAACTCATCGGGCATCCCTCCTTTTTACTTCCGGTGTGCTCTTGTTTACCTTATTCCTAAATCTTCCCGGAGTCACTATTTTGACAGGAAATCCATCGGCAAATAAGTTCCCGGAAAATGGAGGAATCTCTGTCATTTTTTCAAGAGCGCTTCTTGTCATACATCCATCATAGCACAAAAATTTAAAAATGCAAGAGGAAAATACAAAATTTTTTAGATAATCTAAAATTTTTTGTATTTTGGGCTTGCAATATCTTATTTTTAGTGATAGTATTAGGCTATGAAGATAATGCACTTTAGAAATTGTGCAGGTTGAACACAAAAATCCCCAAAATCTGGAAGAAGAAAAAGGAGGAAAAATAATGATACTGATAGGAAACGGACGTCTGGCGACGAGGGATGCTTCCCATCCATTTTATGAAAGCGGAGCTGTCGTAACCGACGGAAACCGGATTGTCAAGGTGGGCGATTATTTAACATTAAGGAAGGAATATCCCCAGGCAGAATTTATCGATGCTAAGGGCGGGGTAATAATGCCAGCCTTCATCAACACCCATGAGCATATCTACAGCGCCATGGCAAGAGGCTTGAGCATAAACGGCTATCATCCAAACGGCTTTCTGGACATATTAGATGGAATGTGGTGGACAATCGACCGCCACCTGACCATCGAACAGACCCGCCAGAGTGCAATGACCACCTATATTGACAGCATTAAAAACGGCGTAACCACTGTATTTGACCATCATGCAAGCTTCGGCGAAATCCCGGACAGCTTATCCGCGATTGAAGATGCAGCAAAAACCCTGGGCATTCGTACCTGCCTTTGCTATGAAATCTCCGACCGCGACGGAAAAGAAAAGGCAAAAGAATCCGTTCTGGAAAATGAGCGCTTTATCAAGCATGCACTTGCCGATAAGAGCGGCATGATTGCAGGAATGATGGGAATGCACGCTTCCTTTACCATTTCCGACGAAACCATGGAACTGGCAAGAAGCCATAAGCCGGAAGGCGTGGGCTATCACATCCATGTAGCAGAGGGAATCGAGGATCTGCACCATTGCCTGAAGCATTACGGAAAGAGGATTCTGGATCGGCTGTACGACTGGGATATTCTGGGACCAAAGACGATAACGGCTCATTGTATCTATGTCAATGAGCATGAGATGCAGTTATTAAAGGAAACCGATACCTGCGTGGTACATAACCCCGAGTCCAATATGGGCAATGCCTGCGGATGCCCGCCTACGATGGCGATTGTGCATCATGGAATTTTGACAGGTCTGGGAACGGACGGGTATACGCATGATGTACTGGAATCCTTTAAGGTAGCCAATGTCCTGCATAAACACCATCTCTGCGATGCCAATGCAGCATGGGGAGAGGTACCAAAGATGCTGTTTGAGGGGAACGCAGAGATTGCAGAAAGGTATTTTGGACAGACATTAGGTGTATTGAAAGAAGGGGCAGCGGCAGATGTGATTGTAAGCGATTATATACCGCGGACACCAATGGATGGATCGAATGTGAACGGGCATATTTTGTTTGGGATGAATGGACGAAGTGTGACGATGACGATGTGCAATGGGAAGGTGCTGATGAAGGATCGGGAACTTGTCGGGATCGATGAGGAGAAGGTACTGGCCGATGTGAGGGCAGAGGCAGGGAAGCTGTGGAAAAGCATAAATGGGTAGGGGGTGCTGATAGGCTACCTTATTAATATGCTAACTAATATGCTGACATCCAAATTTACCGCAGTCCAACATAACATCAAAAAAATTCTATAAAGAAAAGGAGAATAAATAATGAGCGATAAAATGACCCCCATTCCATTTTCGCAGTTAATGGAGTGGATTTTAGCTGAACATAAGAAAGGAAGCATCTTCGGCATCAAGCGTCCGTTCATTGCCGGTGAGGGTAAGCCTTATGAAATCTTTGGACGGAAGCTGGAAACTCCCTTCGGTCCGGCGGCTGGTCCGCACACGCAGTTGGCGCAGAATATCATGGCAGCCTACTACGCCGGAAGCCGCTTCTTTGAGTTAAAGACGGTGCAGGTTCTTGACGGTGAGGATCTCCCGGTTTCCAAGCCCTGTATTAAAGCCGATGACGAGTGCTACAATGTAGAATGGTCCACCGAACTCTACGTTCCCCAGGCATTTAATGAGTACGTGAAGGCATGGTTTGCCTGCCAGGTGATGGCGAAAGAGTTTGGACTGGGGGCAATGGATGGGTTCCAGTTTAATATGAGTGTCGGCTATGACTTGGCAGGAATCCAGACCGAAAAGGTGAATTCGTTTATTGAAGGGATGAAGGATGCTTCGGGAACGGAGGTTTTTGAGGAGTGCAAGACCTGGCTTTTGGAGAATCTGGATCGGTTTTCGGCTTTGACGAAGGAGGATGTGGAGGGAATTTCCCCGAATATCTGCAACAGTATTACGCTTTCTACGCTGCACGGATGCCCGCCGGCGGAGATTGAGAGGATTGCAACCTATTTATTGACGGAAAAGGGGACGAATACCTTTATTAAGTGTAATCCTACCTTATTGGGTTATGAATATGCGCGGAGCATGATGGATAAGATGGGGTATGATTATGTGGCATTTGGGGACTTCCATTTTAAGGATGATCTGCAATATGAAGATGCAGTGCCGATGCTGCAGCGGCTGCAGGCATTGGCAGACAGCAGGGAACTGGCATTTGGGGTGAAGATTACCAATACGTTTCCGGTGGATATTAAGGCAGGTGAGCTTCCGGGTGAGGAAATGTACATGTCCGGGAAATCGCTGTATGCGCTTTCCATGTCGGTTGCGGCAAAATTATCAAAGGATTTTGGCGGGAAACTCAGGATTTCGTATTCGGGCGGTGCGGATGTGCTGAATATTGAGGATATTGTGGCAGCGGGGATCTGGCCGGTGACGATGGCAACGACGATGTTAAAGCCGGGTGGTTATCAGAGATTAGAGCAGATTGGACAGATGTTTGCGGGGCTGGATGCGGCAGAGTTTAGCGGCGTGGATGCTGTGCGTGTGGCTGAACTGGTGGACGAGGTTGCCTCAAATCCTTACCATGTGAAGGCAGTTAAGCCTCTGCCGTCGCGCAAGATGAAGAAGGAAGTGCCGTTAGTGGATTGCTTTGTGGCTCCATGTAAGGAAGGATGCCCGATTCATCAGGATATTACGGCATATCTGAAGCTGGTAGGTGAAGGGAAGTTTTTGCAGGCTTTGGAGGTAATTACGGAGAAGAATCCATTGCCCTTTATTACGGGAACGATTTGTGCACATAATTGTATGAGCAAGTGTACAAGGAATTTCTATGAAGATCCGGTCAATATCCGCAGGAGTAAGCTGGAAGCGGCAGAGGGCGGTTTTGAGGCGCTGATGGCAGGGATTGTAAAGCCGGTTATCGATGCGGGGAAGAAGGCAGCGGTTGTCGGCGGAGGACCTGCGGGGTTAAGTGCGGCGTATTTCCTGGCAAAAGCCGGATGGCAGGTTCGGGTGTTTGAAAAGGATGAGAAGTTCGGCGGCGTGGTGCGCAATATTATTCCTGGCTTCCGCATCGGCGAGGATGTGATTGAGAAGGATGTTGCCCTAGTTAAAGCTATGGGCGTGGAGCTGATGGGCGGCGTGGAGATTTTGGACTTGGCGGAGCTGAAATCGCAGTATGATGCTGTGGTTGTGGCAGTGGGTGCAAATGAACCGGGAGTTTTGCGTCTGGAAGGCGAGAAGCCGGTGAATGCGCTGGAGTTTTTGCGCCGGTTTAAGGAGAGCGATGGCAAGGTTGATTTAGGGAAGAATGTTGTCGTGATCGGCGGCGGAAATACGGCAATGGATACTGCCAGGGCAGCAAAGAGAAACAGCGGTGTTGAGAAGGTTTCCCTGGTTTACCGCAGAACAAAGCGGTTTATGCCGGCAGATGCGGAAGAACTGGAGATGGCAGTTGCGGACGGCGTGGAGTTTGCTGAGCTTTTAGCGCCGGTGAAGCTGGAAAACGGGAAGCTGACCTGCAGGAAGATGGTGCTTGGCGATTATGACGAGAGCGGACGGCGCGGCGTTGTGGAAACGGATGAGCTGGTGGAGGTTTTAGCCGATACTGTGATTGCAGCGGTTGGCGAGAAGGTTCCGACAGGATATTATCAGAAGAATGGTATTGCCGTGGACGACCGGGGCAGGGCTGTGGTAAACCCGGAAACGATGGAAACCAGCGTGAACGGAATCTATGCTGTGGGCGACGGCGTGAAGGGACCGGCAACCGTTGTTGAGGGTATCCGCGACGGACGTCTGGCAGCGGAGGCGATTGCAAAGAAAACATTGGCAAGGGATTTTGAGGACAATGTGGATGAAGACGGGATCTATGCGAAGAAGGGGCAGTTATTAAGAGAGTGCAGCGAGCCGGAGAGCAGCCGCTGTCTGACCTGTTCGGCAATTTGTGAAAATTGTGTCGAAGTCTGCCCGAACCGTGCGAATATTTCCGTGAAAGTTCCTGGAAAGGCAATGCATCAGATTATTCATGTGGACTATATGTGCAATGAGTGCGGGAACTGTAAGAGCTTCTGCCCATATGACAGTGCACCGTATTTGGATAAGTTTACTCTGTTTGCCAATGAAGCAGATATGGAGAACAGCAAGAACCAGGGCTTTGCTGTTTTGGATAAGGAAGCCGGGAAATGTAAGGTTCGGCTGTTTGGAAAGGTGCTGGATTATGTGGCTGGCACAACGCCGGAGGAAGTACCGGAAGGGCTTCGCGGGATTATCGATACGGTGATTAAGGATTATGGGTATTTGTTGATGAAGTAAGAGGAAGGCTTTATTTCCCGGATGAAGGTCAGGGAAGTAAATTGTGTTTTCCTGGATAAAGGAAAGAGAAAGGCTGTGGTTGTATGGCAAGGCAGAAAACGGAAAAGGTGGTGATTGCTTTTCCTACGACAACACAGGCTATAATGATGGAGCAGTTTTGCAGGGAGCAGGGATTGGCAGGAAGGCTGATCCCTGTTCCGCGGCAGATTTCTGCGGGATGCGGGATGGCCTGGAGTGCTCCGGTTGAATGTCGATTGGAGCTGGAACTGTTGATTGCGGCAAAGGAGATAGAAGTGGAGGGTTTGTATGAGCTTTTATTGTAAGGTTTGGATTAATGGGAAGGAAATGCTTGTCGATCCGGAGCGGAAGCTGATGGATGTTTTGCGGAAGGACTGCAAGTGCAAGTCGGTAAAGGACGGGTGCAGCGAGGGTGCCTGCGGGACGTGTACGGTTTTGGTGGACGGGAAGGCGACGAAAGCCTGTGTGCAGAAGATGAGCAGGCTGGAAGGAAAGCATATTTTGACGGTTGAAGGGTTCAGCCAGAGGGAAAAGGATGTGTATGTCTATGCCTTTGGCGAGGCTGGGGCCGTGCAGTGCGGGTTTTGTATTCCCGGAATGGTGATTTGCGCCAAGGGGCTTTTGGATGTGAATCCGAACCCAAGTCGGGTGGAGATTGTCCACGCAATACGCAATAATTTCTGCCGCTGTACGGGGTATAAGAAGATTATTGACGGAATTGAACTGGCAGCAAGGATTCTGCGGGAGAATCTTTCTTTGGCGGATTTGGAAAAGCAGAATCTTTCGGGGGATGCGCCGGGGAAGGACGGAAAAATTCTGGTGGGAGATGCAATTCACCGGATTGATGTGGAAGGCAAGGTTCTGGGGACGGGCGAATATGTGGACGATGTGGAATTGCCCGATATGATTTACGGAAGTGCTGTCCGCAGCCAGTATCCCAGGGCGAAGGTGCTTGCCATTCACACCGAGGAGGCAAAGAAACTTCCGGGCGTGGTCTGCGTGCTGACGGCAGAGGATGTTCCGGGGAAGAATAAGGTGGGGCATTTAAAGCAGGACTGGGATACCATGATTGCCGTGGGCGATATTACGCGGTATCTGGGGGATGCGATTGCGATTGTGGCAGCGGAAACACCGGAGATTTTGGAGCAGGCGAAGGCGCTGGTGAAGGTGGACTATGAGGTTTTAACGCCGATGACCTGCCCGGCGGACAGTCTGGCTGAGGGTGCGCCGCATCTGCATGAGGGCGGAAATATTTTAAGCCATGAGCATCTTGTCCGGGGCAATGCGGATGAGGTGATTGCCAATTCTAAGTTTAAGGTGACGCGGCATTATGAAACACCGTGGACGGAACATGCATTTTTAGAGCCGGAGGCAGCGATTGCATTTCCGTTTGAGGATGGGGTGTTTATTTATTCCACGGATCAGGGGACGTATGATACACGGCATGAAACTTCGATTCTTTTAGGGCTTGCGCCGGAGAAGGTGATTGTGGAGAATAAGCTGGTCGGCGGCGGCTTTGGCGGCAAGGAGGATGTGACGGTGCAGCATCATGCGGCATTGATTGCGCATTTGACCAAGCGCACGGTGAAGTGCAGGCTGACCAGGAAGGAAAGTCTTTTAATCCATCCCAAGCGCCATCCGATGAGCATTGATATGACGACCGCCTGTGATGAGAACGGGATGCTTACGGCAATGAAGGCAGTTGTGGTTTCGGATACGGGGGCTTATGCTTCCCTGGGCGGACCGGTGCTGCAGAGAGCCTGTACCCATGCGGCAGGACCGTATAATTACCAGGTGGTGGATATTGACGGGACAGCCGTGTATACGAATAATCCGCCGGCGGGAGCATTCCGCGGGTTTGGGGTAACGCAGACCTGTTTTGCTACGGAGTGTAATATTAATTTATTGGCAGAGATGGTGGGGATTTCACCGTGGGAGATCCGCTACCGCAATGCAATTCGACCGGGGCAGGTGCTTCCGAACGGGCAGATTGCCGATGATTCAACGGGGCTTGCGGAAACTCTGGAGCAGGTGAAGGAGATTTATGAGAGCAGCCCGTATGCGGGGATTGCCTGTGCGATGAAGAATGCCGGTGTGGGCGTAGGGCTTCCGGATACGGGACGGGTGCGGCTTGTGGTTGAGGACGGGAAGGTGCATATTCATGCGGGAGCTTCCTGTATTGGTCAGGGGTTAGGAACCGTTCTTGTACAGGTGGTTTGTGAAACACTTAACGAAGGTCTGGATCGCGTGGTCTATCATCAGCCGAATACGGGTAAGGCACCGGATTCCGGGACAACTTCCGGGTCACGGCAGACCTTGGTTACCGGTGAGGCGGCGAGAAGGGCGGCTGCGGATATTGCGGCTGCGCTTAACGATGCAGGCGGCGACTGGGCAAAGCTTGAGGGCAGGGAGTTTTACGCCGAGTATCTGGCAAAGACCGATAAGATGGGAACGCCTGTGCCCAATCCGGTATCGCATGTGGCTTACGGCTATGCGACGCAGGTTTGTATTTTAAATGAGGACGGGACAGTGAAGGAGCTTGTGGCAGCGCACGATGTGGGTAAGGCAGTGAATCCTAAGAGCGTCGAGGGTCAGATTGAAGGCGGCGTAATCATGGGCTTGGGCTATGCATTGACGGAACAATATCCGCTTAAAGAGTGTGTGCCTACGGCAAAGTTTGGGACACTGGGTCTGTTCAGGGCGGATAAGACACCGGATGTAAAGAGCCTGATTGTGGAGAAGAAGGGCGTTCCTGTGGCTTATGGGGCGATTGGCGTTGGAGAAATCACCTCGATTCCTACGGCTCCGGCGGTGCAGGGGGCATATTATCGGTGGAATGGAGAGTTTCAGACCGAACTGCCGTTAGCAGGGACGCCGTATGCGAAGAAGAAGTAGAGAAATATTGTGATGGAGAGATAGAGAAGCAGAAGGATAGAGAAGTAAAGAGATAGTGAAATAGAGGAACAGTGAAGCAAAGAGATAGTGAAGCAGGGGAACAGCGAAGTAACGAGATAGTGAAACAGAGGAAATTTTTTTAAGGGAGGTGTGCGGATGGGAATTTTGCTTAAAGGGGGACGTGTTGTTTCTTCTGACGGCGTAGTGGAGATGGATGTTCGTATTGAAGGGGAAAAGATTATTGAAGTGGGAAAAAACTTGCATTTGGGCAATGATAATATTGTCGATGTGGAGGGTAAGCTTCTTTTTCCTGGATTTATTGACGGGCATACACATTTTGATCTGCATGTGGCAGGGACGGTGACGGCAGATGATTTCTATACGGGGACGAGGGCTGCGCTTGCAGGCGGGACGACGACGATTGTGGATTTTGCGACGCAGTATCCGGGGGAAACTTTGACGGAAGGCTTGGAGAACTGGCATAAGAAGGCGGATGGAAAGTGTTCCTGTGATTATGGGTTTCATATGTCGGTTACGGAATGGAATCCGGAGATAAGCCGTGAACTTGAGAGGATGATGGACGAGGGGGTTACTTCGTTTAAGCTGTACATGACCTATGATACCCAGGTGGATGACAAGACGATTTATGAGATTTTAAAACGGCTGAAAGAAATCGGAGGGATTGCCGGGGTGCATTGCGAGAACAGCGGCGTGATTGCGGCGCTTCAGGAGGAAGCGGTTGCTGCCGGGAAGATGGGCGTTTTCAGCCATCCGCTCACCCGACCGGCAGAGGCAGAGGCAGAAGCCGTGCAGAGGCTTTTAAGGCTGGCACAGATTGCCAATGCGCCGGTGCTTGTGGTACACCTTACCTGCGAGGAGGGATTGAAGGAAATCCTGACGGCGCGGGAGAGAGGGCAGCAGGTTTTTGCGGAAACCTGTCCGCAGTATTTGCTGATGAATAAGGAATTGTATGAGCTGCCGGGATTCGAGGGGGCAAAGTATGTGATTGCTCCGCCGCTGCGCCGAAAAGAAGATGCAGATGTGCTTTGGAATGCGGTTAAAGAGGGGCAGATTCAAATTATTTCTACGGATCACTGCAGCTTTACGACCAAACAAAAAGAGCTTGGACAGGAGGATTTCCGAAAGATTCCCGGCGGGATGCCCGGCGTGGAAACGAGGGGGATTTTATTGTACAGCGAAGGGGTGAAGAAGGGCAGGATTACAGAGAGTGAAATGTGCAGACTGCTTTCGGAAAACCCGGCAAAGCTGTTTGGGATGTATCCGAAAAAGGGGGTGATTGCCGAGGGAAGCGATGCGGATATTGTGGTGATTGATCCGGAGGCTTCGGGAGTAATCCGGGCAGACGAGCAGCTGCAGAATGTGGATTATGCGCCGTTTGAGGGGCTGAACGTCCAGGGAAAGATTGCGCAGGTGTATCTGCGGGGGGAAAAGGTGATGGAGAACGGGAAGGTGCTGAAGGAATTGACGGGGCAGTATGTTGTCCGAGGGAAGTATAGTCTGTAGGGCAATGTTGGCTGATTCTAAAGAGATTTGCGTTGGGTTTGCTTAGATGCGCCTGACAGGAACAGGAGTCTTTGCCGTGTGGTTTTGCTGCGGCTTTGCTGCGGAGTTGGTGTCTGGATTTGCAGATGTCAGGTTCGCAGCAGACTTATACGAGCGTTATGTTTTTAAAAATATAACGATGTCGTTTTGCTGTATGGCAAGGATCATTTGATGATGGAAAGAACGAAAGAGAGGTTTTTTATGAACACGAAGAAGATGTTAGCAGTCTGGGGAGTTTTGCTGGGAGCGATTGGAGCGATTCTGGCATTTTTTGGAAATCCGGGGAATATGGCGTTTTGTATTGCCTGTTTTGTACGGGATATGGCTGGGGCAGCACGGTTTCATCAGGCGGCGATTGTGCAGTATATGCGGCCGGAGATTGCGGGTCTGGTGATTGGTGCGTTTGTGATTTCTCTGGTGTCGAAGGAATATCGTTCGACGGGCGGGTCCTCGCCGATGATTCGGTTTCTTTTGGGGATAATAACGATGATTGGGGCTTTGATGTTTTTGGGGTGCCCTCTTCGGATGGTGCTTCGGATGGCTGGCGGTGATTTGAATGCATATGTTGCTTTGGTTGGTTTTATTCTTGGGGCGGCTACGGGGAGTTTCTTTTTGAAGAAGGGATTTTCTCTGGGGCGGGCATATGATACGCAGAAGGTTTCGGGCTGCATTCTGCCGGGAATTTTGGCGCTTTTGTTTGTGCTCAGTATTGCTACGGGAATTTTTACGGCAAGCACGGAAGGGCCGGGGAGTATGCATGCGCCGGTGATGCTTTCTTTAGCCGGGGGCTTGGTGTTTGGCGCTATTGCCCAGAAAGCGCGTACCTGCTTTGCCGGGGGAATAAGGGACGTGATTTTGATGAAGAATTTTGATTTGCTGACGGTGATTGGCGCGTTGTTTGTCACGATGCTTGTGTATAATCTGGTCAATGGAAAGTTTGTGTTAAGTTTTGCGGGACAGCCGGTGGCGCACACGGAACATCTCTGGAATATGCTGGGGATGTATGCGGTTGGCTTTGCGGCGGTTCTTGCCGGAGGGTGTCCGCTCAGACAGCTGATTTTAGCCGGGCAGGGATCGGGAGATTCTGCGGTTTATGTGGCTGGAATGTTTGTGGGCGCGGCGGTCTGCCATAATTTCGGCCTGGCTTCGAGCGGAAACGGAACGACGGGAGCGGGGCGGATTGCCTGTGCGGTTTGTATTTTGCTGTTATTTGTAATAGGGTTTACCTGTAAACGTGAGAAAAGGGGGAACGGAAGATGAAGATTGATGTAAGAGGGCTTTCCTGCCCGGAACCGGTACTGATGGTGATGGATGCAATGGATGAGGCACCGGGGGAGGAACTGGTTATTCTCTCGGATGCGGCGCATACCCGGGATAATTTGGTGAAGCTGGCGCAGACGGAGGGACGAAAGGTTTCCGTAAAAGAAAATGGAAAGAATTATGAAATTGTGATATCATAATGATTGCAGGAGTACAAAGTGCGGAGCAGTCTGTGGTATCATGGAATTGAAGCAAAACGACAGGAGGAAAGATTTTGGAAGAGGAGAAGATTGTTTTTTGTAAAGGCGGGGGCTGTACGGCGAAGCTTGGGCCGGGGGCATTGAACCGGGTGCTGGGTAAGCTTCCCAAGGCCGAGGACCCAAACCTGCTGATTGGTTTTGACCATTCGGATGATGCGGCGGTGTATCGGCTGCGTGAGGATTTGGCAATTGTGCAGACTCTGGATTTTTTTCCGCCGATGGTGGAGGATCCCTATACTTTTGGGCAGATAGCGGCGGCAAATGCACTCAGTGATATTTATGCTATGGGGGGCGAAGTAAAGACGGCGCTGAATATTGTCTGCTTTCCCGAGCGTATGGATTTGAATATTTTAGGGCAGATTCTTTTAGGAGGAAGCGAGAAGGTGCGGGAAGCCGGGGGGGTGCTGGCTGGCGGGCATTCTATCGCAGACCAGGATGTAAAGTATGGGCTTTCGGTGACGGGGGTAATTCATCCCGATAAGATTTTTGCCAATAACAGTTGTAAAGAGGGGGATGTGCTTTTATTGACGAAACCCCTGGGCGTGGGCATTGTCTGTACGGCTTCGCGGGTTGGGGAGGCGTCGAAGGAGGCCATGGCGCTGGCGGTGAAGTCGATGACGACGTTGAATAAATATGCGTCGGAAATTGTAAGGAAGTATCGGACGCATGGGTGTACGGATGTGACGGGATTTGGATTTTTGGTGCATTTGTGTGAGATGCTGGGGGATGATTTCAGCGCGGAGATTGATAAGGATAAGGTTCCGTTTATCCCCGAGTGTCCGGCGTATGTGGAGGAATTTTACCTGACGGCGGCAGGGCAGAGAAACAGGAATCATGTGCAGGATAAGGTGGTATTTGAGGACTGCAGTTTTGCTATGGAAGAAATTTTATATGATGCACAGACCTCGGGCGGACTTTTGGTGAGTATGGCTGCAGAAGACGGGGAGAAGGCATTGGAAGAACTTAAAAAGCTGGGGCTGCCCTGCGGGATTGTGGGGAGAGTGGTGAAGAAGAAGGAGAAAAGTGTTTTTGTGCGGTAGTAACCGTGCTTTTGTGTGAAGGAGGGTGCAGGATGAGATTTACTATGAAAGCCCATCGCCGATTAGGCGATTCAATTCAGGTATTCCAAGTGCGCCCAGCAGATTTTCATCTGCGGCGGTACGGCTGATTGTGGGCGTAGGATGGTTTATTGTGGAAGTGCTTGTGGAGATTGCGGCTCTCTTTTTGGGTTTGTAGGTGGACAGGGAGAACAAAAAATAATCAATAATAAAGAAAAAATACAGAAAGGGATGATGAAACAATGCGGTTAGACGAACGTGGAAAACAGTGTCCGCTTCCGGTAATCGAGGCGAAAAAGGCATTGGAAAAAGCAGAACCAGGTAGTGTTGTAGAGGTAGTGGTTGATAATGAAATTGCTGTGCAGAATTTAAAGAAGTTAGCATTGCATAAGGGATTAGATTCTTTGTCGGAGAAGGTGAGTGAGCGGGAGTTTTTGGTAAAAATTTGGGCTGGAGTGAAGGAAAAGGCAGAGCAGGTAAGAGAAAACGCAGAACA
>VSOC01000044.1:0-1723 GCA_009774615.1 Lachnospiraceae bacterium | reverse complement strand
AGAAAACGCAGAACAAGCGGAAAAAGAGAGCATAAAGTGTGCACTGGACTGTCGGGAGAAGGGGCTGGTTTTGGTTCTGGCTTCTGACGAGATGGGGCAGGGTGATGCGGTTTTGGGACGCTTGCTGATGAAAGGCTTTGTCTATGCCGTGACACAGCAGGATAAACTGCCGGAAACGGTTCTTTTGTTTAATGGCGGGGCAAAGCTGTCCTGTCAGGGGTCGGATTCGCTGGAAGATCTGAAGGAACTGGAGGCGCAGGGGGTGGAGATTTTAACCTGCGGAACCTGTTTAAATCATTATGGAATTGCAGAGAAATTATTGGTGGGCAATGTGACCAATATGTATGAGATTGTGGAGAAAATGACCGGGGCGAAAAAGATTGTGCGGCCCTGACAGGGGTGTAAAAGGAAAAGATAACTAATCGTTAATTTTTTCAACCAATAGTTTACCTCCATTCAGTTGCGGTCAGGGTATTTTTCTGGTAGGATGGTATCCATGCAGTGGCGGAAGTAAAGGCGTGATAAGGTTTATCTATCTGCAAAGCGCATACATGCTTCAGGCTAAATATAGGACAGGAGGACGGATGATGACCTTGGGGAAGGTGATTCGCAAGTACAGGAAAGGAAAATCCATGACGCAGGAGGAGATGGCAGCGCGGCTGGGGGTGAGTGCTCCGGCGGTGAATAAGTGGGAAAATGAAAATTCTTATCCGGATATTATGCTTTTGGCACCAATTGCGCGGCTTTTGGAAATTTCTCTGGATACGCTTTTATCGTTTCAGGAAGATCTGACGAGGGAAGAAATACAGAAAATGACCGTGGAACTGGATGAAATGCTGAAAAAAGAGCCGTATGATCAAGGGTTTTGCTGGGTGAAGAAAAAGCTGGAGCAGTATCCGAACTGCGGATGGCTGATTATCTCCGCGGCGGTGATTCTTGATGCACAATGTATCGTGCAGAAGCCTCCCTGTGCGGCGGAATATGAGGAGTATATTTCTTCCCTCTACCACCGTGCCCTGGAATGCGGCGACGAAGAGGTTCGCGTTCGGGCGGCCGATGCGCTGGTTGGTTTTTACCGCAGGAAGAAGGATTATGTTAAGGCGGAAAAGTATCTGGAATATTTTTCTATTCAAAACCCCATGCGCAAGATACAGCAGGCGATTATTTATCAGGAAACAAACCGGGTTCATGAAGCCTATAAGACGTATGAGGAGCTTTTATTTGCCGATTATCAGAGGGTGAACGCCCAGCTCCAGGGGATGTACGCGCTTGCATTGCAGGAAAAGGACAGAAAAAAGGCTCATTTTCTTGTGGATAAACAGGTGGAAATGGCGAAGTGTTTTGACATGGGGAGATACTATGAGGTTTCCCCGGGGCTTGAACTGGCGGTGCAGGAAAAGGATAAGAAGGCCGTGGAAGAGATTGGGAAAGAAATGCTTTCTTGCGTGGATCAGATGTGCAGTTTCCGAGAATCGCCGTTGTATGAGCACATGGAATTTAAGGCACCGCGGAGGGAATTTCTGGAAGGAGTGAAAGAAAACCTGAAGAAATGCCTGAAGGAAATAGCACAGGAGATGGAAGGGAATAAAAAGGAGCCTTCCGGGGGAGGTTTGGCGGAATAGAGAATGAATGGGCCAAGGGGGGGCAGGTGGGGAGGAGAATATAAGGGCATAAGATGAATGGAGGGTGAAACATGGCAGGAAGAAAAGAACAGTTCATTATT
>VSOC01000043.1 GCA_009774615.1 Lachnospiraceae bacterium | reverse complement strand
TTTCTTTTTTTACTGCCAAAATATCATACAGATATTTCCTGCCATTTTCAGCATGGTTAATCAAAAGCCGGGCATGGAAGATATTGTATCTTACAAGCGCATTTTCCTCATAGACCGGGAGGGCAAAACAGACATCATACCTGTACCAGCCGTATTTTGCGTTTTTATTGTGTTTTTCCTTGCGGTTTTCTTCAAAAGCCGGGTTAGATGCTATCTGGATCATCTCTGGTATCGCAGTAGCGGCGTTTGCCTTCGCTTTTGCATTTGCACCCATAAGGCTTTTACGGCTTTCTGATTCCGTATATTCTTCTGGAAGTTCACTTCCGATATAAATACGTTCCGTATTTTCCTCAATCTCGTAATAGTCCCCGACATATCCTTCGAGATACTGCTTTACATCATCCCAGTCAATCTGACGTTTGCCCTTGAAACGGATATCGTTAATCAAGACCAGCTTTTTACCGTCCGCATCGGTTATGATATTTACATTCCTGTTTTCAATCATCTCTTTTGTTTCCTTTCTTCTTTTCCCTTGATTTGTAGACATTAAACTGGTTCTTGCACTTCTGGCTGCAAAATTCATTCCCCTTCCTGCTTGCGAGGAGAGTTGCTGAAAGCGATGCTATAAAAACACCTTGATGTGAAGAAAAACGGAAATAACTTCGAGAGGGACATATGGAGAAAATTTGCAAGATAGTTTATTTTGATGAGGAATCCGTTACCGATTATGTTCAGATAGTAGCGGGTGGAGAGTTGAAAAAAACACTGAACTACTTTTGTCTAATTTATTATACAAAAATTAGTCTAGCATATTAGATGTGCTTTGTCAACACGTTTTGTTCAAAATGTTTGACAGTATTGCTTTTGCATTGTATAATAAATTAAACAGTAAAAAAGGTGATGATATATTGACATTAGGGGATATTATAAAAGATTACAGAAAAACAAATAAAATGAGTATGGACTTATTTGCCGAAAAAAGTGGTCTAAGTAAAGCTTATATTTCTTTGCTCGAAAAAAATCGTCATCCTAAAACCGGAAAACCTATTGCTCCATCTATACAATGTATTAAACAAGCGGCTAAAGGTATGAACGTTGATTTTAATATTTTATTTGGCAAGATTAATGGAGATGTTTTGTTGTTAGATGAAAAAGGTACCGATAGTATAACTATTGACAATAATAGTTTACCAAACTCGACTAAAAGAAAAGGAATCCCTGTCAACGTTCTTGGTCGTGTAGCCGCAGGTATCCCCATCGAATCTGTAGAAGAAATCATAGATACCGAAGAAATTACAGAAGAACTGGCTGTCACTGGCGATTTTTTTGGTCTACAAATAAAAGGGGATAGCATGGAACCCCGATTAGTAGAAGGTGATGTTGTAATTGTTCGCCAGCAAGATGATGCAGAAAGTGGAGAAACAGTTATCGTGCTAATTAACGGGGAGGATGCTACTTGTAAGCGCTTAAAAAAATATTCAGACGGAATTATGCTGCTTTCAAATAATCCCAAATATGAACCCATGGTTTTTTCCAAGCAGGAGATTATAGATAAATCTGTAAAAATTATAGGAAAAGTAGTAGAACTAAGAGGAAAATTTTAACCTATCAAGTAAGTCCCCCGCTTCTAAGTCGCAAAGACGAAAGCGGTGGGTTGGGGCTTACTTGTGTCAGGTGGGGTGTAAGCCCCATCTGACAAGCTGCGATAGCAGCATAGGGTTTTCAAAAAACAAATTAAAGCATATTGTTGAAACAGTAGGTATAAAGTATTTTCATATTCCAGATCTCGGCATTGAATCAGAAGACCGTGCAATGTTGGAAACCAAAGAAGATTATTTTAAATTATTTGAAACATATAAAAATTCATTAGAACAAAAAGAAGCACAGTTCAAACAACTTTATTCATTATGTTCCAGCATGATACAATCATCACACAAAAATATTGTATCGTCTTTGAAGCATCCTGACAAGGGTGTATTTTTTATACCCAAATCTTAACATCCATCTAAAGATTCAGCAAAACCAATGCCGCCAGGATCAGCACTAAAGCCAGCTTCTTCTGCGCATTGAGTTTTTCAGAGAAAAGCAACAGGCCGATGATACTGGTCAGCATAATTGTACCTGCGCTGTATACTGGATAGGCGATAACTGCCGGTACATATCCAAGGGACAGCAATAAAAATCTGGCAGAATAATAATTTGGAATACCAATCAGCAGGCCGCTGACGATGTCTGCGAATCTTATTTTCTGTTTGTTGAGCAATGCCATAACAAGGGCTGTTAATAATGCGGCAAAAAATGTATAAAAAAGATATTGATTTTTTAATCCCTCTGCACCGATTTTATCGTAAATATTTGCCATCGTGTCTGTAAAACCGCTGCCCAGAAGCAAAAAAAGCAGCCAGGGTGTTTTGCGCTCCCCGCGTACATCGCCGCTTTTCCTGCTTACTTTTTTCATATTCATGAGAAGAATTGCCGTGACCGCAAGGATAATTCCTGCAAATGCTGTCCTTCCCATGGGTTCGTGAAAAAGCAGGATGGCCAGGAGAACAGGAATCATAACCGAGCCTAATTTCATCGCTGCACTGGAGAGAATAACCCCATTGCAGCGAATATTTTTCTGCAGTAAGACAAAACACAGCAGATAGAAAACCCCGCTTATCACGCCCAGAGCAACAGCGGTTCCTATTCCCTGTTCATGGGTAAAAAGACGGGTATCTCCGAGGTAAAACAGAGAGAGTACCAGACACAGCGCATAGTTGGCTGTGAACATCACCATCGTATTGCGGACATATTTTTCTGTTATCCGCATACCAATGGAAACCATGGCGCTGCTGGCGATGGCTAAGAGTAAGTAAACCATGGCCTATAACGGCTTCCCCGCCAAAATCTCCTGATAATCTTTGTAATTCGTTTCCAGCAGCGTCGGCGTATCCAGACCGTAGGGACATTTTGACTTGCACTGACCGCAGTGGAGGCAGTCGGCGATTTTTCCCATCTTTTCCTGTACCTCGGAGGTGAGCTGGGCGGCGGAGGGAGAGCGGCGGATAAGCAGGGACATCCGGGCGCAGTTGTTGATTTCTATACCCACCGGGCAGGGCATACAATAGCCGCAGCCGCGGCAGAAGTTCCCGGCAAGTTCCTTTTTATCCTTAGCAATAATCGCTTCTAGTTCTTCACTCATCTTCGGTGGATTTTCAATATAGCTTAAAAATTCATCCAGTTCCTTTTCCCTCTGCACGCCCCAGATCGGAAGGACATGGTCAAACTGTGCCTGGAAGGCGTAGGCGGCGGCAGAGTTGGTGATCAGCCCGCCGGATAAAGCCTTCATGGAGATAAAGCCCATATTTTTTTCTTTGCACATCTGCACAATTTCAAAGTCCGCTTCCGCAGCCAGATAACAGAACGGGAACTGAAGTGTTTCGTATAAACCGGATGCGATGGCTTCCTTTGCCACTGCCAGCCGGTGGTTGGTAATGCCGATGTGGCGGATTTTTCCCTGTGCCTTTGCTTCTAATGCCGCCTCATAAAGCCCTGAGCCGTCCCCTGGTTTCGGGCAGAAATCCGGGTTGTGGAACTGATAGATATCGATATAATTCGTTCGCAGACTTTTCAGACTTTCTTCCAGTTCCCTCCAGAAAACATCGGCAGTTGTCGCCGCCGTTTTTGTGGCGATGTAAATCTTTTCCCGGACATCGTGGAAGGCTTCCCCTAATTTTTTCTCGCTGTCCGTGTAGGCGTGGGCAGTATCATAAAAGTCGATGCCGCTTTTATATGCCTTGTGCAGCAGATAAACAGCATCCTCTGTGGAAATCCGCTGGATGGGCAGGGCACCGAAGCCGTTTTTATTCACGGTAATTCCCGTGCTTCCTAAAGTAACCATCTGTTTCATTCTGTATCCTCCTAACCTTTTGCGTGCCAAAGATTTTTCTGTTCAGATAAACGTAAACCTCTGACCTTTTCGCCTATTTTCAGATATTCTCTTATGAACAGTTTACCTGATTTTAGAAAAATTGCAATGCTAAATCATGAATTTCCTTTGACTTGAATCTTATAAGATGCCTGAAGGTGAATTTCCTGTGCTGGAATAATAGCTGATGCCTGGAGATGAATCGCCTGTGCTGGGATAATGATTAATGAAAGGGATGATAGCTCTTCCATCTTCGCCAAAGCAGAAAAACCCGCACCACTTCATCCAGAAAAAAAGCAGCAAATATTCCGGGTAAGCCAAAATTCAGGGGGATAGCAAAAAACCAGGCAAGAGCCGTACCGATTCCCCACATAGAAAAGATGGAAATAACGACAGGATAGCGCACATCTCCTGCCGCCCTCAAGGAATTTCCCAGGGTAAGATTTCCATTTTTGACAAACATAGTTACCATATCCATCATCAGTACAACGTAAGCCAGAGATAGGATCAACGGATCGTGCGTGAATAGTTTCAGCCATTGACGAGCAGTAAAAAGAAAAAATACGTCCAGAATGGCGATGGCAGCGGTTACTTTTCGGATGCAGGAAAAAGCGGTTGTTTTTGCTTTATTTAATTCGCCTGCGCCAAGGTGGACACCGACCATAATTCCAGCGGCAGTTGCAATGGCATTGGGGAGGAGAACCAGCAAATAGGAGAAATTCATGGCATAGATTTTGGCAGTTAATGCTTCTGTCCCTAATAAGCCGATGATCATTGTTACAACCATCTGTGAACATTTATAAGAACATGATTCTCCGGCAGCGGGGATGCCCAGTGTAAGGATTTCGCGGCAGGTCGTTTTATTCGGTGAGCCAAAGAGTGTTGTTTTTCCTGCGCTTATCATCGCCTTGTTTGTATTTAGGATACTCTTTTTTGTGTCGGCAAATAGATTTTCTGAATGGATAAACAAGATAAACGTAAGCAGGGCAGACAGGAGATTAGCGATTACCGTTACCAGCGCCACATCCTTGATTGTTCCGAAGATATGCAGGTACCCGCTGACAACCAGTAAATCACCAATAACATTGAACAAATTGGCAAAAACGGCAATCGCTGAGGTGCAGACCGCCTTTCCGTAACTACGGAACAGGGAGGTAAAGACAGCAAAAACGGACTGAAAAAACAGCCCTAAACTCATGATTTCCAGATAATCCTTTCCAGGCTCATGAAGTGCTTGATTTAAAATTAGCAAACGGATAACAGGATTTCGGAAGAAAAAAACCAGCAAAAAGGAAAGGACGCCCAGCCAGATCGACAGCCAGAATGCCGCTGTACAGATGGACGCCTGCCTTTTCTTATTTTGTGCTCCGATGGACTGGGCAAGGAGAATGGAAGTTCCCGATGCAGCGACGCGGAAAATAAGCAGGATGATACTGAGAAACTGATTCACATACCCTGCCGCAGCAACGGCTAAATCGCTGTATCTGCTTAAGACATAGGTATCCGTAAATCCAAAAAGCATCTGAAAAAAAGCTTCAAAGGCAATGGGAATGGCTAAACTCCACAGGCTGTAACTTCGGGATTCTTCCATGTTTTTATTCTCCTGTATCAATGGTTTATTGCTGTAAAAGTTCAGCGCCAATTAGGCGGTATAAGTTCATGTATTCCAAATGCACCCAGCAGATGTTCATTTGTGGTGGTATGACCTTTTGTGGGCGCATGAAGGTTAATATGGATGTTTTATCCGTATTAACCGGCAATTTATCGCCTATACCAGCATTTCACATATAATTCTTACCACCAGCGTCCGCGGCAGCAGTACGGGAAGGCCGGTGATTTTCTGAATCCGGTGTTTCATATCCATAGAAAAGCCCATGCAGTCGGTACAGATAAAGGCAAGATCCTGATCGACAAACGTTTCTGCTGCCTTTTCTATCTTTTCCACATCCATATACGGTGAAGCCGATGCTGCAAGGATATTCACGCCGCTTTTTCCCCAGGTGCGGTATGCCTGTTCCACCTGATCCGGTTCGGGAACGAGCACGCCGATTTTTCTTCCGCCGGCAAGCTTCTCGGCTACGGTGTGGAACAGCGGCTGGGGTTCAAGAAATAATCCCCGATGCTTAAATGCAGGAAATACGCCCGTGCAGAACAGGATGACTGCCGAAACACCGTCGGCTTCTGCCTGGTCGATCTTTTTCTGCACCAGAGGCGTGATAAAGCGTTCGGTAAATTTCGCCTGCCGTCCGTCCCGCATCCGGGAAACTAAGACCTCATCGTCCGGGTGCGGATCAAATTCTGCTATGACTTCCTCGTAAGAGTAATCATCCAGGGCACCATACTCAACCAATTGGATTTCCTGGGGTAAAAGAGGAAGGATGTCCGCGGTGATATCCGTGCGGGGCGCTTGTCCAATAGTGACTGCACCGATCTTGATTTGCTGTTTTTCCATAAATTTCCTGCTTTCTGGCATGGCTGCCGCTGTTATTTTGCCTGCTGTTTGTGGTTGGGAATTTGATCGCCGTTTACTTTTTTATTTCCCAAAGGTCTGGAACACATTCATCGGTCCGTACAGCTTTAACAGGTGCTGAAATTCCTTTTCATCATAGAAAGAAATCTGTCCGTTTCCATAGCCCTTTGCCACTTCTACGGCAAACCGAGCTGCGGCTTCCACATCCTGGAAATGGCTTGCTCCGGTTGCGCATCCGGCTACGGGTTGTTCTGTGGTAATCGCCACGCCGACTACCGGTACATTTGTCGCTGTTGCGGGCTGTAAGATACTGTTTAGGTGGTGCAGGTCATTGCCGTAGGGGGTAATATCCTGCTGGGCAACCGGGAATACGGCGGGGAGTTTTCCGGTCACGCGGGTCATCACATCCATCAGGTCATTGCTCACTTCCAGAATATAGCCTTCCTTGATGGTGGGAGAGATGGCAAAGCCGTTGACATTAATGACCCGGTTTCCCTTGGTGGTATCGATGGAAAGGATGGCGTCCATTTCGGGGAGCACTTCTTTTTCATTATTCGTGGTCATGTCAATGGGCGAGCCCATAAACGGTACGGGGAAATGCTCCTGTGTCGGGGCGTCCGGGCAGATATGGGTGGCAATCAGCACATCGCCCTTCAAGATATCGCCGTTTTTATTCATCTCGGCTAATTTCAGCCCGGCAGCCAGTGCAGCCAGTGCGCCGTCGCCATCGGATACAAATCCGGTCACTTCCGGTCTTGCTCCCAGGCCGCCAAGACGTCCGATAATGCCCAGTGTCGGTGCATTGCCGCCGGAGGACTTTCCCTCGCTTCCCTGAATCAGGACGGTAATGCAGTCCGTATCGCCTTCTTCTCCGGTAACTGTTTCCACATGCACTTTGGCGGCTCCGCGTTCCTTTAAAAGCGCAGTTACCATGCCGCCGTCTGCCGCGGGTGTATCCAGATAATCAAAAAGTTCAAGAACCTGTCGCAATAACATTGTAATAAACCTCCATGGATAAAATTTTTGTCATTGATTGGCTGTTTTTAAGTTTATAGCAAAACGGGAGGCGGGTCAATAGAAATAATGTCTTTTTTGAGAATGTCTTGCTATTTTCAATAATGCCCGATATAATCAAAAAAACGACAAAAACGAGAGGAAAACAGGATGAATTTAAGAGAATTTACCGAAACCGTGGACTTAAGGGCAAAAGAGAAAACAAAAGAAGACTTGCAGATGCTGGTTCACAGCCTTGCAAGAAAGGTTTTGGAAGAAAACCGGGAAGAGTTTTTAGCGATGATTGAACAGGCGGGAAAAACGCAGCCTTCCGAAAAGGAGAGCAAGGATACGAGCCAAAGAATGAAAGCCCTGGATAAAGCAGAGGTGAAAAAGGAATATGCCAGGCTGAAAAAGCAGTTTTTGCGGATTCAGGAAAAGGAAATCATTTTTCTGGCAGAAGGGTATGAAGATTATTCTTCCGGTTATTGGGACAGCGACTGGGTCTATGAATATGAAGATCCTTTTGGGATAGGAAAGACCTACGAGGAGGCCGCAAGACTGGTGGAGCGATGTGTAAATGACGGGTTTTATGGTGCTGCCTTAAAGGTATTTGACCTGATGATGGAAACAGAAGCCTGGGCTAATGACGGCGGAGATGGTTTGGAAATGTACCTGGAGGATATCATTAGTGAAAAGCTGGCGGTCATCGATACGGAGCTTTTAAGGAAAACAGTTCTTTATGGACTTTATATGCACATAAAGCCCGAAAAAAGGGTTGGCGCTTTTTATGAGTATCTTTCCGAATCTTTTTTTCACGGAGTAAAGCTTGAAGAAATCCTGACGATGGGAAAAAAAGACCTTCCTGACAGTGCCCGTTTTGTAAAAGAATGGATTACATTCCTTATGAATAAGCCTGGTGATACGGCTGCCGAACTGCTGCGCGATGCGGTATTTTGTCAGCAAAATCTGGATGAGATGATGGAAACTGCCCAAACAGGGGCCAGATGTCACCCGTCCCTTGTCGTAGATGTTTTGAAAGCTTTTCGTGACCGGCAGGAGTTTGCCCGGCAGCTAACCCTGGGAAGAGAGGCTCTGGAAGTTGTGGAGAAAAGGTACCTGGTGCGCAGTCAGATCGCTCTCTTAACGGCTCAGGCAGCACTTAAGACGGAAAATCTGGATTTGGCGGAAATATGCTGGCAGAAGGCATTTGAATCGGATACCAACCTGGTTAATTACCTGCGTATTGCGGCGGAAAGCCGGGATGGGAGGGCTTATCGGGAAAAGGCTGTCCAGGTAGTGGAAAGCGTTCCTTTTCAGAAGGAGATGGTGTATGGACGGGAAATCAACCGGGAACTGGCGGTTAATTATCTGACCAAAAACAGAAAGACGGCAATTCAGTTTTTTATGGGCGATTTTGACGGAGTCATGAAATGCTGTAAAGAAATGAAAGAAGGCTTGGGTTGGTCAGGGGAGTTTATTAAGGGTGGAATACCTTTATTTTTACTGCTTCTTCTGCGCACAGATACCTTGGGAGAAGGCGGATCTTATGCGGCAGGGGATGTTGCCTGTTATCTGGGTTTTCGGGCAGAAGAGTATGAAAAGGGAATGTTTTGGGCAGAGAAAGATAAGAAAGAATCCGATAAGACACAAACAAAGTCTTATGATGGAAAAACGTTCTGGCAGTGCTTTAGCCAGTGGAAAAAAACACTTTTGCCGGAAGAATTACCGGAGGAGAAGGCAAAAAAATATCTGGAAGTTTTGGAAAAGCTGATTGATCTGCGGGTAAAAGCCATCATTTCTGGGCAGCATCGAAATCATTACGGGAGTGTGGCGGCTCTGGCTGCCGCGCTGGGAGAAGTGAAGGAGTCCCGGGGAGAGGCGGGGGCGAAGAGCAGACTGCTTTTGCACTACAGGGAAGAATTTCCACGGCACACATCCTTTCATCAGGAACTGCGCAGCTATGGAATGCCGGATAGCAGAAAGGGTGCCAGGAAGGGGAGATAGTGATTGACATGGTAATTCATTTAGGATAAAATAAAGTTAATCTTATATTGTCTTAAATGGAGGCTGAACTATGAAATACATGAAACGTGCGCTGGAGCGTAAATTTTTACACATGAGTTCTTTTTTTAAGGCAGTTCTTGTAACCGGAGCAAGGCAGGTTGGAAAGACAACGATGTTAAAGCATTTAGCGATGGAACAAAGCCGTACCTATGTTTCCATGGATAATCCAATGGCGAGGGCACTTGCAAAGTCCGATCCCATACTGTTCTTTCAAACCTATAAACCGCCGATGATCCTTGATGAAATACAGAAAGCGCCGGAGTTATTTGAACAGATTAAGATCCTGTGTGATGAAAGTAAAGAGAGGGGATTGTTTTGGCTGACCGGATCGCAGCAGTTTAAAATGATGAAAAATATCCGTGAAACCTTGGCCGGCAGGATTGGAATTTTAGAACTGTACAGTTTTTCAAAGAATGAAGTGGAAGGGCTGATATTTCCAAACGAGATGGATTTTTCTCTGCCCTGTTTGCTTGCAAGGCAGCAGCTTGTTCCTAAAAATGACATTATTCAGGTATTTGAACATATCTGGCGCGGAGGTATGCCGGATGCACAGGGGGCAGATCCGGAGCAAAGACAGGAATATTATAATTCTTATATTGAAACCTATCTTATGCGGGATGTGGCGGAAGAAGGCGGAATCACGGATACGGTTCGTTTTTATAAGTTCATGAAGGCGTGTGCCGCTTTGGTTGCAGAACAGGTAAATTATAAGACCTTGGCAGAGTCGGCAGAAATATCCCAGCCTACAGCAAAAGAATGGGTGCGTTTATTACAGGGCTTAGGGATTATTTATCTGCTGCCGCCATATGCGAATAATGAACTGAAACGGCTTACCAAAACACCAAAGCTTTATTTTTGCGATACAGGGCTGTGCGCTTATCTGTCAATGTGGCTTACCCGGGATACGCTGATGAACGGGGCAGCAAGCGGACATTATTTTGAAAACTATGTGGTGACAGAACTGCTTAAAAATTTCTCCTATGCGCCTTCAAAAGTAAATCTGACGTATTACCGGGATTCAAATGCAAAAGAGATCGATGTGTTCGTAGAAGAAAATGGTGTCATCCATCCATTGGAAATTAAAAAATCCGCAAATCCGGATCGACGGGAAGTTAAGAAATATGAATTGCTTGACAAGGCAAAGCTGGAGCGGGGAAGCGGCGGTATCGTCTGTATGTGTGAGGAAGTTATTCCCATTGATGCCCAAAATTGTTTCATTCCTTGTAATTTAATATGATGATACCAGGGTCAAAAGGTCGAAAATTCGACGAAAGCTTGCTTTCAGGAGAATTTTTGACCTTGGGACCCGCCAAAAACATGAAAAAGTAGCCCGACAGGGCGGATTTTGAATGTTTTTAGGATAATCGTTACAAATCATAAAAATAACTTGCATAATCCTGCACGGATATAGTATAATATGCAAGAAAAAACGCAAAATTTGCATATGGATGGAATTTCCACAGAAAGGCCGTTTTATGAACCATTCGATTTTATCTGAAGCCAAAGCCATGGAGGATGAGCTGATTGCCCATCGCCGGCATCTCCATCAGATACCGGAAACCGGTTTCACTCTGCCGCAGACGACAGAGTATGTCAGAAAGAAGCTAACTGAATACGGACTCGAACCAAAGGTGGTCGGGAAAGCAGGGATCACTGCACTTATCGGCCCCGATACCGGTAAGACATTTCTTATTCGCGGCGATATGGATGCTCTCCCGATGACGGAAGAATCAGGATTGCCGTTTTCTTCGTCTAACGGAAGTATGCACGCCTGCGGACATGATTTCCATACTTCTGCCCTTTTAGGCGCGGCGAAGCTGTTAAAAGCCCATGAGCATGAACTTCACGGGCGGGTAAAGCTGATGTTTCAGCCTGCCGAGGAAATTATGGACGGTGCCAGGGATATGGTGGATTCCGGGATTCTTAAAAATCCCTGCGTAGATGCCGCGATGGCTCTGCACGTTCTTCATGATAAACTTGGGATTGCCGGATATGCCCGGGGGAAAGCCTGCGGATCGAGCGACGTATTTACCATTACGGTTCACGGAAAAGGCGGTCATGGCGCTGCTCCGCATAGGAATATTGACCCGATCAATGTGGCCTGCCATATCCAGCTTGCCTTACAGACGATTAACAGCCGGGAGATCAACCCCAATGAGCTGATTGTCCTTACGGTCTGTTCCATCCATGCCGGAACGGCAGCGAATATTATGCCGGAAACAGCGGTTCTTCAGGGAACTATACGGACGATGGATATGGAAGTTAAGGCATTTGCCAGACAGAGGCTTATTGATATCTGTGAAGGCGTGTGCAAAACCTTCAGGGCTTCATGCAGTATTGACTTTATCGGGGAGGGCATTCCGCCTATGATCAATGACGATGCCCTTTTAGACGATACTTCGCGTTATATTAATGATTTGCTGGGCGAAGGAACTGCCCGTCCTATCGAGCGGATGACCGGATCGGAGGATTTTTCCGTCCTGTCGGTAAAGGTTCCGTCTGTGCTGTACTGGTTTGGTACGGGCAATGAAGAAGAAGGATATCATTTCGGTGTTCACGACTGCCGCGTTACCTTTAACGAGGCGGCGCTGTACCGCATGGCTGCCATCTACGCCGCAGTTCCCATGCAGTGGCTGAATGAACATTGATGATAATAAATGAAGCTGTTCCGAAAGGTTTACTATTGAGGGATACAAGATGAAGGAATGTTTTGGAGCACTTTCAAGAATTTAAGGAGGAACATTACCATGAAAAAGAAGTTATTGGCACTTGCGCTGACCGCGGCGATGTGCGCTTCGCTTGCGGCCTGCGGCGGTTCTTCTTCCGGTGAAGCCACCTCAGCAGCCGGCGGGGAAACCACAACTGCAGCGGCCGGCGGAGAAGGTGCAGAGGCACAGACCCAGGCAGAAGAAGCAGGGGACCCGGTAAAGGGCGGGACACTGACCATTTCCCTTTCAGCTTCTCCAAGTAAGCTGGACCCGATTCATTATACGGGCACATATGAGAGCCAGATTATTAAGGAAGTCTGTGATACCCTGATTGAGTACAATTCTCAGCTTTCCGATTATGAGCCCTGCCTTGCGACGGAGTGGAGCATATCCGATGACGGCACCCAGTATGTCTTTAAGATCCGCGAGGGCGTAAAGTTCCATCCGGGCCAGTATCAGGACGGGCGTGAACTGACCGCTGACGATATCGCTTATTCCTTAAACCGTTCCGGCGAACTTTCCGACAGCAACCGTCTGTCCATGCTGGAAAAGGCAGAGGTGACCGGTGATTTTGAAGTAACCTGTACTTTAAAATCCCCGAACTCTTCTTTCCTGACAGCGTTAACCGATGCAGGAAACGCCATAGTGCCCAAGGAAGAGGTTGAAGGCTGGGGCGAGGAATTCGGCAATCATCTGGTAGGCACCGGCCCGTTTATTATGGAGTCCTTTGCCCTGGATCAGGAAGCCGTTCTTCAGAAAAATGCAGATTACTGGATGACCGAGCCGTATATTGATACCCTGGTATTTAAGGTAATTACGGATTCCACCCAGGCAGCGAATGCCTTACAGACCGGCGAAGTGGATATCGCCATGGATTTAAAGGGTGAATCGGTAGATACCGTGAGAAATAATGCGGATTTGACTCTGATGGAAACTCCCGGACTGCATGTGGCTTACCTCTACTTTAACATGGAAAAAGGCCCGACTGCTGATCCTAAGGTAAGAAAAGCTTTAATTGAAGCGATTAATGTTGATGAAATGGTTGCTGCTCTTTACAAGTACGGTGAGGCGCAGAGTGCAAAGCTTCCTCTGCCTCCGGGTTCCTGGGGTTATGATGCCGGTCTGGAAGAAAAGATTCCCGGCTATGATCCGGAAGATGCCAAGGCCCTTCTTGCCGAAGCCGGCTATGGCGACGGCCTGACCCTGGATCTGTATATCAGCGATACCGAAGTTCGTCAGAACATGGCAGTTTTAGTACAGGCTTACTGGGCGCAGGTCGGCGTAACGCTGAACATTCATGCCAATGAGTGGGGAACCTTCTCTGAGGTAGCCATGTCCAATAATGCCGATGTCTTTGGTATGTCCTGGACCTGGTATCCCGATCCGTATTTCTTCCTGAATAAGCTTTTTGCCACTGAAGAATTTGGCGGTATCGGCAACGGTCAGCACTATTCCCGCGCCGAGGTCGATGAACTGCTGCAGAAGGCATTAGAGGCTACCGACCAGAATGACCGTGCCGATTATTATAAGCAGGCACTGGCGATCATTACCGACGACCTTCCAGGTCTTTTCTATGCAAATGAAAATGTTATTTATGGCGTAAGCGGCCGTGTTCATGATTTCATCCAGCGTTCCGACGGTACAGTGAAAATCGTTACCCCGGAAAATAATGTCTGGTTATCCGAATAAGATTGTTTTGAAAATTGGCAGAGGCGCGTATTTACTGCGCCTCTCTTTGCAGTTTGCAGGTTCAGAGTATTCTCGGAAACTTTGCTGTGTGAACAGTAACTTTCTGTCCATTCCTGCAGCTGATTTTCCGAGAGTGCTCTCGACCTTTAGCATGTATGTTACTGTTCACATGTTCACAGTAACGTCTGTATCCCTTCAATATTGTTATTTACAGAAAAGGTGGTGTAAATAAGCCCGTGTTAAAAACAATTTTACGACGTATTTTGCAAAGTATACCGACACTTCTCATCGTTATTACCATTACCTTCGTGCTGACCAGGATGATTCCCGGCAACCCGGCGAGGACGATTTTAGGCCCGCAGGCATCCGCTGAGGATATCGCAGAAATGGAAATTAAGCTTGGGCTGAATAAGAGCAAGCTTGAACAGTATGCCGATTACATGATTGGCATTCTTCACGGAGATTTTGGAACTTCTTATGTTTATAACCGGCCCGTTACCGGGCTGATAGCTGAGCGTATTCCCAAAACCCTGGTGATTACCTTAACCAGCCTTGCCATTGCTGTGGCGATAGGGATTGGGATCGGCGTATTGTCCGCATTGAAACAATATTCGATTATGGACTATATCTTTATGGTGCTGGCGCTGATTGGCGTGTCCATGCCCATCTTCTGGCTGGGCCTGATGCTGGTCAACCTCTTTTCGGTTCAGCTTGGATGGCTTCCCGCCCTTGGCATGGGCTCGATGAAGAAGGGAATTGGTGATGTGATCTCCCACATGGTTCTGCCCTGCTTTTGCCTGGCAACGATCCCGACGGCAACCTTTGCCCGAATTACCCGCTCTAGTATGCTGGAGGTAATTCACAATGACTCGATTAAGGCCCTGCGTGCCCGCGGGATTAAGGAGAGCAGCGTTATCTGGAAGCACGCCTTTAAAAATGCCCTGCCGCCCATCGTCACGGTTTTGGGTCTGCAGCTTGCAAGCGCATTTACCGGTGCCATCCTTACCGAGAGCATTTTCTCCTGGCCCGGCATGGGAACCATGATTGTTTCTGCGATTGACAACCGCGACTATATGCTGATTCAGGGAACCGTGCTGTTTATCGCGGTGGTCTTTGTTATTGTCAATCTGCTGGTGGATGTGGTCTACATGCTGATTAACCCGCGTGTAAGCTACGAAGCGAAGGGAGGGAATTAAATGGCAGAATCCAAAAATCTTACGGCGCAGGACGCCCTTGGGCAGGAGGCCCAGGCCCGGATGCTGAAACGGGAGCGCCGTGCAAATAATGTCTGGAATAAATTAAAGCGGAATAAGACGGGGATGATTGGCCTGGTGATTATCGTGGTGATGATTTTAATTGCCCTTTTTGCCTCGGTGATTTCCCCCTATGATCCGAATGAAATTCATCCGCTGGATGCGTTTATGAAGCCGTTTTCCCCGGGTCATATCTTTGGAACGGATCAGTTTGGGCGCGATTTGCTGTCCCGCATCTTTTACGGTGCCAGGATATCCCTGATTGTCGCTGTGGGCGGAACGATCGTGGGCGGTGTGATTGGCGTCCTTTTAGGCTTGATTGCCGGCTATATGGGCGGTATCGTGGACGCTGTGATTATGCGTATTATGGACGGTTTTCTGGCCTTTCCCTTTGTGCTTCTTTCCATTATCCTGATGACGGTGCTGGGCGAGGGGTTAATAAATGTAATTATTGCCATCGGTATCGGCAATGTCCCCAGTTTTGCCCGTGTGGTCCGGGGTGAGGTGCACATTGTAAAGAATGAAGAGTACTGTAATGCCTGCCGGGTTATCGGCGTATCGAATGCAAGGCTTTTGTTCGGTCACATCCTGCCCAATGCCATTTCACCGATTATTGTCTATGCGACGTTAAATATTGCGGGGGCCATTATCTCCGAGGCAGCGTTAAGCTTTCTGGGTCTTGGCATCCCGGCACCCACGGCTTCCTGGGGAAGCATCCTGCGCGAAGGAAAGAGCAGTCTGACCAAAGCGCCGTTTGTGGCGACGATTTCGGGTATTTTTATCTTAATTACGGTGCTGGGCTTTAACCTGTTCGGCGACGGAATCCGGGATGTTTTAGACCCGAAGATGAAGCAGTAGGAGAGAATGGAGGAAAATAAAGTGATGGAGAATAAAAAAAAGGTACAGGATCGGGTGGATGAAATCCTGCCGGAACTGATTGCACTGGCAGATAAACTCTGGCAACATCCCGAATACAGTTTTCATGAATATCAGGCGTGTAAGTGGATGTCGGAATTACTTGGCAGCTACGGTTTTACCGTAGAAACGGGCGTGGGCGGGATTGAAACCAGCGTCCGTGCCGTGTATGACAGCAAAAAGCCGGGGCCGAACATCGGCATCTTAGGCGAGTTTGACGCCGTTCCCGGGATGGGCCATTCCTGCGGGCATAACCTGATGTGTGCGATGGCAGTGGGCGCAGGTGCCGGGCTTAAGGCGGTGATTGACGATCTGGGCGGGAAAATTACGGTGCTTGGAACGCCGGCGGAAGAAGGCGGGGGCGGAAAGGTGATTATGCTGGAAAACGGTGCCTTTGACGGCCTGGATGTGGCGATGCTTCTCCATTCTTCGTCGGAAACCTGCGTCAATGATATTTCCTATTCCAGGACGGATGTTCGGGTGCATTTTTACGGGAAGAAGGCCCATGCGGCGACCTGGCCCGAGGAAGGCATTAATGCGTTAAATCCGATTATTGATTTGTTTACTATTGTCAATTCGATGCGGCTGGAACTGGGCGAGCGGGGAAAGATTCTGGGCATTATCCGCGACGGGGGTACGGATGCGATTTATATTCCTGACCACTGTTCGGCGGAATTTACGGTGCGCTCGTTTGATATGAAATTTAAGTGGGAATTATATCACCGGCTGATTAAGATCTGCGAACATCTGGCAGAGATTACCGGGACGAAGTTTGAACATGAATTTACCGATTTATCTTATGAGGATATTCGGAATAATCCGGTGATTGAGGATATTTTAGGCAAAAACTTTGAAGCCCTGGGCGAAACCCTGTGCCCGCGCAAGAAGGAGCAGGGCATTGGCTGCACGGATATGGGCAATGTCACCCATGCCGTTCCGGGCTTACAGTCCTACGTCCTTGCTGCTCCCGGGATGCGGGTGCACACGCCGGAGTTTGAAGAAGCCGTGGGTGGGCCGACCGGGCATCACGCCGTTGCCGTGGGCGCAAAGGCGATGGCGATGACGGCGGTGGATTTACTGGAAAACCCGGAACTTTTAAAGGCGGTAAAACAGGCATTTCAGGAAATGAAGGCACAATACGAATAGTCGAGGTGATGCGATGAGTGAAATAATTCTTTCCGTAAAAGATTTAAAAACTTACTTTTATATGGCAAGCGGTGTGGCAAAAGCCGTGGACGGCGTAAGCTTCGATATTGCCCGGGGAGAAACCATGGGAATTGTGGGGGAATCCGGGTCGGGGAAAAGTGTAACTTCCAACTCCATTATCCGGCTGCTGCCGCCAAAAACGGGGCGGATTGTGGGAGGCTCCATCCGGTTTGAGGAAAAGGATGTGCTGGCTTTAAGTCAGAAACAGCTTCTGGATTTTCGGGGAAAGGATATCGCGGTGATTTTCCAGGACCCGATGACCTCGCTCGACCCGGTATTTAAGGTTGGCAGGCAGATGGTGGAAATGATTATGGCCCACCAGTCGGTGACGAAGGAAGAGGCAAGGAAGATGGCGCTGGAAGCCCTGGATAAGGTCGGCATCCCGGAGCCGGAAAAACGGATGAATGCCTATCCTTATGAGCTTTCCGGCGGTATGTGCCAGAGAGTGATTATTGCTATGGCTGTCTGCTGTAAGCCGAAGCTGATTATTGCCGACGAGCCGACGACGGCCCTGGATGTGACCGTACAGGCGCAGGTGCTGGAATTGTTAAAAGATCTGCAGAAAACCATGGATACGGCAATCCTTTTGATTACGCATAACCTTGGCGTTGTGTGGGATATGTGTGATAAGGTCATGGTTATGTATGCGGGAAATACGGTGGAATTTACCGATACAAAAACCCTTTACAGCAACCCCAAGCATCCCTATACCTGGGGGCTGTTAAATTCCATGCCCAAGTTAAGCGATGCTTCCCACGGCGAACTTCAGGCCATCCCCGGCACGCCGCCGGATCTGCGTCTGACGGGCAAATGCTGTAATTTCTACAACCGCTGTCCCTATGTAACCGATGCATGTATGGCGTCGGTTCCGCCGCTGGTGGAGATTGAACCAGGTCATCTGGTGGCCTGCCACAGGCAGAACCTGGAGCACAGCCTGGAGAAAGGAATGGTGACCAAGGATGAAGAATAACCGGCCCGTGTTAATGAAAGTGGAACATCTGACCAAGGAATTTGCGATTAAAAGCAATACCTTCGGCGCAAAACCTTTGATTCTCCATGCGCTAAATGATGTTTCCCTGGATATCTATGAGGGGGAAACCCTGGGGGTTATCGGGGAATCCGGCTGTGGGAAATCTACCTTCGGGCGGACCCTGATTCAGCTTTACAAGGCTACGGCAGGTTCTGTAACTTTTGAAGGGAAGAATATTTTCTCCTTAAAGGGACAGGAATTAAAGCAGATGAAAAAAGATATTCAGATGGTTTTCCAGGACCCCTATTCTTCGCTGGATCCCCGTAAGACGGCAGGAAAGCTGATTGAGGAACCCCTGATTGTCCACAACCTGATCCCGGATAAGAAGAAACGGGAGGAGAGGGTGCTGGAGCTGATGCGGGAGGTGGGGCTGGATATCCAGCATGTTCATCGCTTCCCCCATGAATTTTCCGGCGGTCAGCGCCAGAGAATCAATGTAGCCCGGGCGCTTTCCATGAATCCCAAGGTTATCGTCTGCGATGAACCGGTGTCTGCGCTGGATGTATCGATCCAGGCGCAGGTGCTGAATTTGTTTAACCGTCTGCAGAAGGAACATCATCTGACCTATATTTTTATCTCCCATGATTTGGGGGTAATAAAACATGTCAGCGATCGGATTGCCATTATGTATCTGGGCCGGGTGGTGGAACTCTGCGAGGCCGATGCGATTTACGAAGATCCGCTGCATCCCTATACAAAAGCATTGCTCTCGGCGATTCCCCCGGAATCTCCCTTCCAGAACCGGGAGAGAATTGTCCTGAAAGGTGATATTCCCAGCCCTATCGGGGAGCAGGTGGGATGTCCGCTGGCAGGAAGATGCCCGAACTGTATGGAAAAATGCAAAAAAGAACAGCCGAAGCTTGAAGAGGTGAAGGAAGGGCATCAGGTGGCTTGTTTCTTATATACGAAGTAGTTGGTGCTGCCCGTGCAGTACAGAGAATAATAAAAATAGAACAGGCGCGATAAGCACAGATTGGAGCGGAACAGAAATGAATACAGTAACGAGAAGTGAAGTATGGGAACTGGCGAAGAGCCGTAAGGATGAGTTAATCGGGCTGGTTTCCCGGCTGATTCAGATTCCCAGTGAAAATCCCACTGGTTCGCAGCGGGAAGTGATTGATTTTGTCGAACAGTATCTGACGGATGCCGGGATTGGCTGGGAAGAGGTTTCCTGCAATCCGGCGCATCCCAATGTACTGGCGAAGATGGGAAGCGACGAGGGGTTCAGCGTTATCTTAAACGGTCATGTGGATGTGGTTCCGGCGGGGGATCGAGCGCAGTGGAAATGGGACCCCTTTGGCGGGGAGATAACGGATACGCAGATTTTAGGGCGCGGCACCTCGGATATGAAGGCCGGTGTGGCAGGGCTGTTATTTGCCATGAAGGTGATAAAGGATTCCGGGGCAAAGCTGAAAGGAAATATCCGGCTGCACATTGTTTCCGACGAAGAGAGCGGGAGCGAGTACGGAACGAACTGGCTGTGTGCGCAGGGCTATGCTAAGGATGCCGATGCCGTAATTATTGCCGAGCCTACCTCGAACTGGACGATTGAATCCGGGCAGAAGGGCGGGCTGCACGTAATTTTCAAGGCCATCGGATGTTCGGCGCACGGGAGTCTGGGCAATTATAAGGGGGACAATGCGATTTTAAAGCTGGGAAAGGTTCTGGCGCATGTAGAAAAGCTGACGAAGATTGAAGGACATTATCCTGAAGATTTGCTGGAAGCCCTTGCCGACTCGCAGATGGTTGCCGAAAAGGAACTGGGTATTCCCAGCGCAGGTCAGGTGATTAACCATGTGTCGGCAAATGTCGGTTTGATTTCGGGCGGAACAAGGCCGAACATGGTTCCCGACTACTGTGAAGCCACCATCGACTGCCGTCTTCCTTACGGTGTGGATCATAAGGAGATTGAACAGACAGTAAAAGAGATGATTTCGGAAGCCGGCGTAGAAGGGGTGGAGTATGAGCTGCAGTGGAAGAGTGAAGCCAATGTGACAAGAAATGATTCGGCTCTGGTGAAAGCAATTCGGAAAAACGCAGAAGCCATCTGGGGAATCAAGGTCTATCCGGCGTGGCAGTGGGCGTGCAGCGATGCGAGAGAATACCGTTTCCAGGGCATCCCCACCATTCAGTACGGACCCAGCAACACCGAGGGCATCCACGCGCCGAATGAAAATGTGGATATCGAGGACGTGGCAAACGCAGGACAGATTTATGTGCTGACTTTGTGTGATTTGCTGGGGGTGGAGTAAAGCTGTTTTAAAGCAAAAATCTCTCTGCCTAAATAAATTTACAAAGAATAACGTGTGATGGATGTCCAATTTGAAGGAAATCCCATCATCACAAGCAGAGTTGGTTCATCTAATTGACTGCTTTGCTTGTGATATGTATGCAGCAGCTTGATAAGTGAACGTTTAAAATCTAGAAAGCTATCTGCTGGTAATAGATAACGAAAAGCAATAACCACACCGAATAAGTCTTTTTTTCCGCAGATATACTGAGTTCCTTTTTGTGGAATACTGAGCTTGTCATGAAGCTTGGTATCTGGAAAGTCAATTTGCGTTCGGAAAGAAAATAGGCGTTCGTTATGGGCACATACATTTCGGAACAGAGTGAGCACTTTTAAATATTGCTCCAGGGGCTTTTCCTTTACATGCGGAAAATTCTTGCTGATACTACTCTGCATTTGAAACGGAAGCAAAGTATACAGCTTCGAAATTTGTCCGTAGGTTAGTGTATTTATCAATACCCAAAGAGGTACATTGTGATATACATTGCGTTGGTGAACCACATATGCATGATCTGGATTTTTATTTGCCTGATAGTTAAGAATGTTTATGAGGCGATTGATATCATTTGTGTTTTTACGACTGAGATTATAATTATGAGGATCAAGATATGCTGATTGCTGCTCTCCATGAATAGCACAGAAATGGTAGGATACCAGCTGACGCATTCGACATTCAATCTTACATAGATATTTAAAAATGAGCTCCCGCAGTGCCAGGTCAAAGTGATATAAGGCTAAAATATCATTGAAGGATGCATTATTTTGGTAAATGCGTGTCATGGAATTGATAAAAGGAGTTTTATATCCTCCGATTAATGAAAAATACCCGATGCTTTTTAGGGCTTCTTTAGCAGCATCCAAATTATTGATTATAAGATTCTTTTCATTGCGGAGTTTTTTCAGCTGTTGTTCATATGTCAGAAATGGCTTTGCCAATGGGTATACCTCCTTTCTGGGTAAAAAAAAGGAGGGCCCTCAGGTCCTCCCCCGGTCCCAGTCCTCACGAGTATCTGGAACCTGATCACTGCCATACACTTTAACATAAATCACGAAAAAATTCAAGTCAAAATTCAAAAAATTGACTTAAATATCGTGGTTAGTAAGGTCTGGCACATATATTCTATGAATAGTATGGAGAAAATATGTAAAAATAGAAAGATTTTATGAAGTGAATAGCATAAAGAATGGCAATCCCCCAACCTATCCCTTTTGTCATCACGACGAAAGCAGCGGGTTGGGGGATTTACAGGTTAGCAGGAGAAAAACGCTTCTGCAAACCGTGTCAATGCCGTCTGGTCGTCAGCGCCCATCATTTCCCGGCTGGAGTGCATGGCAAGGATTCCGGCACCGATATCAATGGTCTGCATGGGAAGGTGGGAGGAAATAATGGAACCGATGGTTCCTCCGCCCTTGGTGTTGGAGTGTTTGGCGAAGCGCTGGTAAGGGATTTTTTCTTCCTCGCACAGGGCAATCATGGCACCTAATGCTTCACAGTCCCAGGAATAGGACTGGTTGCTGGCGGTTTTAAAGATAATGCCTTTATTCATCTGCGGATAGTTGGTGATATCCTGCGTTGCCGGATAGTTGGGGTGGTAGGCATGGGCGACGTCCATGGAAAGCATAAGCCCCGCAGAAATATCCGCCATGCAGTCAATCTGTCCTTTCCCAAAGCTCTGCCAGATTTTTCCGATAATAATCGAAGGCAGGGAAGAATCCGCGCCCTGCTTGCTGAGGCTGCCGATTTCTTCATTGTCAAATAGACACACCAGATTTACCCGGTCTTTTTGTTTGGCAGCAATCAGCCCGTGGACAAGGGCGCAGACCGAGGTAATATCGTCCAGACGCGGTGCGGAGATAAATTCCCCGGTAAAGCCGATAAGTTCAGGGCGGTCCAGGTTGTAAAGGCATAAATCATAATCCAGGATATCCTTTGCCTCGATATTCAGTTCATTGGCCAGCAGATCCACAAAATGCGTATCTTTGGTCAGCGTCCCGTTCAGCGTGCCAAGAAGAGGGAGAAGATGCTTCTGGTTGTCAATGGGAGCACCGGATTCATTGACCGAGCGGTTCATATGGATGGCAAGGTTGGGCAGGTAGGCGACGGGGCGTGCAAAGTCTAAGAGCATACAAAGCGGTCTGGTGGCAGATTCTCCCCGGACAACCACTTTTCCGGCTAAGGAAAGCGGGCGGTCAAAAAAGGTGGAGAGGATCGGGCCGCCGTAGAGTTCGGTGTTTAACTGCATCAGCCCGTGCGAAAAAATCTCGGGGTTGGGCTTGATTTTAATGGCAGGAAAGTCGGTGTGTGCGCTGCCGATATGGATGCCGTTTGCCAGGTCACAGTCCTCACCGATGGTAAAGGCGTAGAGCGTGGTGTCAAAGGGGCAGCAGAAATACCGCCCGCCTTTTTTCAGGTTCCAGGGAGCATTGAACTTACATTCCTCAAAGCCTGCCGTAAGTAATACCTGTTTGCTGTGTTTAACGACATGGAAGGCAGAGGTTCCATGCTGCAGAAAATCAAAAAGCTGTGCGATTTCTTTTGGTAAGGTTTTCATGATTATCCTAATTATCCTCCATTTTCTTCTGTTTTTGTTGTTTGAATGCTTATTTTGTTTTCTGTTTACGGTAATTGCTTCGTAATATTTAATTTTTCATTTCTCCTGCATTTTATCACAAACTCCTGAAGAAACCAACCTTTCCGGGATAAAACTTTCCATAATAAAAATACGATATCGGAAATACATGAACGATAAAATAAAACAAAAGAAGAATGAAATAAAAATGAAACAATTTTGAAACTGTAATGAACCTTAATTTACGTTTTTTTCATTAATATGAAATAATAAATGAAACCATAGCGACTGTTCACAAGAAAAAAACAATATTTTGTACAAAAATTCCATTGAAGCCCAGCGGATTATTCGATATACTTATGCCATCAGAACGAGAGAGAAATCAACTGACCTGATGAAAGGAAGAAAAAAAGGAAAAATTTGTGAAAGTAGCTAAAACTTTTCCGGTTTTCCGGCTTTCCCTTTCATGGATTTCTCTTTTGTTGAACAATAAAGAGGTAAAAAGAAGTTAAAAACAGAAACGGTAAACCAAAACACGAAAAAGAAAGAGGTAATGAAAATGAAAATCGGATTTATTGGATTAGGCATTATGGGTAAGCCAATGAGCAAGAACCTGGTTAAGGCAGGACATGAGTTAGTTGTTTGCGATTTTAACAAGGACGCTGTTGCCGAGTTAGTAGAAATGGGTGCAAAGCAGGCAGCAAACGGTGCAGAGGTTGCAAAAGAGTGCGATGTTGTCATTACCATGCTTCCTAATTCCCCGCATGTACGTTCCGTAGCACTGGGCGAAAACGGTATTGTTGACGGAGCTCATGAGGGAAGTGTATTGATTGATATGAGTTCTATCGACCCAACCGAATCCAAGAAGATCGGCGAAGAGCTGGCAAAGAAGGGTATCGAGATGTTAGATGCTCCGGTATCCGGCGGCGAGCCGAAGGCTATCGACGGAACCTTATCCGTAATGGTCGGCGGTAAGAAAGACCTGTTTGACAAGTACTATGATATGTTAATGGTTATGGCTGGTTCCGTAGTTTACGTAGGCGAATTAGGTTCCGGCAACGTAGCCAAGCTGGCAAACCAGATTGTTGTTGCTGTCAATATCGCAGCCGTAGGCGAGGCCCTTGCATTTGCAAAGAAGGCAGGAACCGATCCTGAGTTAGTATACCAGGCTATCCGCGGCGGTCTGGCAGGCTCCACCGTTATGGATGCCAAGGCTCCGATGATGCTGTCGAGAAACTTTAAGCCGGGCTTCCGTATCGAGCTGCATATTAAGGATCTGAATAATGCATTAAATGCTGCTCATGCGATCTCCGCTCCTGTACCGCTGACCGGACAGTTAATGGAAATGATGCAGGCATTAAAGGCTGACGGCTATGAGAAGGATGACCACTCCAGCCTGGTTAAGTTCTATGAGAAGATTGGAAATGTAACCGTAGAGTAATCCGAAACTGTTCAGGGAAATGCAGCCAAGGGTGCTGTGTTTCCCTGTTAAAAATCCATAGATGGGGGATAAGTTCTATGAATACCGATTTCATTAAGGGCGTAGTTGTTCCGATGATTACCCCGATTGACGCTGATGAACTGATTGATGAAGCAAAGATCCGCGAGCAGGTTGACTATGTCATTGACGGCGGAGTAACCGGGATTCTTCTTTACGGCAGCAACGGCGAGTTTTATGTGATTGAAGAGGACGAGATGGAGCGCGGCTTAAAGATTGTTGTCGATCAGGCCGCAGGTCGTGTGCCGATTTACTTTGGTATCGGCGCGATCAGCACCAAGAAGGCTGTCCGTCTGGCAAAGATGGCGGCTGCAAACGGGGCGGCAAGCGTTTCCATTTTACAGCCGATGTTCTTAAAGCCGACGAAGGACGAGTTATTTAAGCACTTTAAGGCGATTGCCGATGCAATCCCTGAAACCCCTGTTTTGCTGTACAATAACCCCGGACGTGTGGGCTATACCTTATCGGCCGATCTGGTAGAGAAGCTGGCGCATGAGGTTTCTAATATTGTCGGCATGAAGGATACCAGCGGCGATATTACCCAGACTTCCGAGTTTATCCGCAGAAACCGCGATGTAAACTTTAAGGTATTCGGCGGCAAGGATACGCTGTTATACGCTTCCATGTGCCACGGTGCAGTGGGCGGCGTGTGTACGGCAGCCAACTTTATGCCGGAACTGATTACCGATGTTTATAATAAGTACGTTGCCGGAGATCTTGAAGGTTCCTTAGAGGCACAGTTTAAGTTAAATCCGGTAAGACTTTCCATGGACGGCGCAAGCTTCCCGGTAGCTGCTAAAGATATGGCAAACTTACGGGGCCGCAATATCGGCGTTCCCTATACGCCAAACCTGCCCACGCCGGAAGGCCCGGTTCTTGATAAGATTAAGAGCGAGATGCAGAAAGCGGGACTTATCTAAAACAAAGTAACATGATACAGACAGTTGAACAAACCGGTTGCCCCATCAGCAGGAAACCGGTTTGTTTGCGATAGGGTAAAAAGTGATCGTATAAAATAACCTGAACTTATGCCGTCTAACCGGCGGCGGGCATTTAAAGTAAGAAGATTGCGGAGGATTTGCCATGAAATTTTTATTTGCTTCGGATTCCTTTAAGGGAACCTTATCTTCGGAGAAAATTATTGATTTGCTGACTAAGGCGGCAAATGATGTTTTTCCCGGCTGTGAAACGGCGGGAACCCTGATTGCCGACGGCGGCGAGGGAACGGTGGACGCGGTTATTGCCATGACGAAGGGAAGCATGGTTGAGGTGCCGGTGCATGGACCGTTAATGGAAGAAACCAGGGCGGTTTACGGGAAAATTAATGACGACAGTGCCATTATCGAGATGGCGGCGGCTTCCGGGCTTCCCATGGTTCCCACCGAGCTGCGCAACCCCTTAAATACGACGACTTATGGAACGGGTGAACTGATTAAGGACGCTTTGGACAAGGGCTTCCGCCGGATTTCCATTGCCATCGGGGGAAGTGCGACGAATGACGGCGGCATGGGCGCGATGGCGGCTCTTGGCGTAAAGTTTTTTGATAAGGATGGAAACCTGCTCAAGGGCGTCGGATCGGATCTGGCGAAGGTGGCGAAGGTGGATATTAGTGGGCTGCACCCAGCAGTGAAGGAAACGACCTTTACCGTAATGTGCGATGTAAATAACCCATTGACCGGGCCGGACGGGGCAACCTATACCTTTGGAAAACAGAAGGGCGCAACACCGGAGATTTTGGATGAGCTGGAAGCCGGGATGAAGTCCTATGCAGCCGTTGTGGGCGAGGCCCTTGGTATGGATATCGACCATATTGCAGGCGCAGGCGCGGCAGGCGGACTGGGTGCGGCACTCTGCGGATTTTTAAAGGCGAACTTAAAATCCGGGATTGAAACGGTTCTGGACTTAATTCATTTTGACGAGATGCTGGAAGGTGTGGACGTGGTGGTTACCGGCGAGGGAAGAATCGACTGGCAGTCAGCGTTTGGCAAGGTGCCCAGCGGAATCGGAATGCGCTGTAAGAATAAGGGAATCCCCGCCGTGGCTATCGTCGGCGGCATGGGCAAGGGCGCAGAAAAGATTTATGAGTTCGGCGTGGAGAGCATCCTTCCGACCATTAACGGGGCGATGGACATTGAAGAAGCCTTAGAGCGTGCCGAGGAACTTTACCGAGCGGCAGCGGAGAGGATGTTCAGGTTTCTGAAGGTGGGAATG
>VSOC01000042.1:2551-27936 GCA_009774615.1 Lachnospiraceae bacterium | reverse complement strand
GACCCCGGTGTTTCCTTTAAAACCCCGACAGCCATCAGCCCGGAGCGGGCAGCCTTTGCGATCCGTTCGCATGAGGCAGAACATGTGGCTCATGCGCGGCTGAAGGCTCTCGAAGAGGATAAGGAAATTGTTTCGCAGTCTGTTAGCTACCGCACAGGCATCTGTCCGGAGTGCGGAAAAACCTTTATGGCGGGAGGGAATACGCGGACAGTGCTCCGAACCGCACCGGAAACCTATCAGCAGGAGCCGGTAAAGAAGGGCGTTTACCTGGATCTTACGGCATAAACAGAAAACAGCAGAAAAGCTAATAACAATAAACGGTCCATGAAGTATTAATAAAGTTTCTCTCTTAATATTTCTACTTTACACGTATGGCGTTTATTTTCATCTTTTCTGCTGTAAGCAATGCCTACAGCCAGAATCCGGCCGATGCACTTGTATTCTTCCCCCAGCCTGCCGTCAAAGTTTTTGCTGTATTGCCGGTCTTTAATCTGCTGTATGGCATTGTCAGCAGTATCGTCAACTTTTAGTTCAATAATTATACCATCATCTTTTCGGTTATAGGGGTAGAAGATATAGTCTACATAGCCCGTGCCGGAGCGTTCCTCCAGACGGATATCATAGAATTCTCTGGCCTGGAGATAGACAAACGTGATTATTTTTGAAAGTTCGGCTTCATCGCTGTATCGAATCAAAGGACTTTCTGTGTTGTGTGCATGTTCTAAGATTGCAACCATGGTTTTGACATCACCTTTTTTTGTTGCTTCCAGCATTTTTTGTGATTCTGCTGCTAACCGATACATATAACCAAACATCGGTTTCTGACAAACCATAGCAGCAAATTTATCCATTAATTCTTTATTCGGGATGAATACATTTCCATCAGCAAAACTTAAGAAGCCATAGACAACCATTGCTGAATAGATAGCATCTTTTGTTGTAAGTTCCATAGATGCAGAAGAATACTCCTGTACATTCGCAGGAACAGGTATGCCTGCCATCATTAAGGTAATTTCTTCTTTAATATTGACAAAATCATTATTTACGTAAGAATATATTTCATCATAAGGTCCTGAACTCGTCCAGTAATTTCCTAATTGATTGTCATTTAATGCGCAGACAACAGAACGGGGATTGTACAGCCGCTTTCCGGACAGTGTGTGATATCCGTCGTACCAGAGTTCTAATCCTTTACGGGTAATCTTAGGATTTTTTTGAAGATGCAGATATTTTTGATAAAGAAGATCTACTTCTTCATCACTAAAGCCAAAATACGCACTGTATTTTTTCCTTGTTGATGTCAGATATTCCATAAACATGTTTAATTCTGAGCCGCTGGAATACTTAGAAATTGGAAGGATACCTGTCATATAGACCATTTCTACATAGGGCTGATCTTTTAAAAGAACACTTAAAAATCGGGTAAACATTCTTTTATCTTCATCGGAAATAAAATTTTGATGATAAATAAAATCCCATTCGTCGAAAACAAAAATAAACTCCGCAGAATCTTCGGATTCATAGATATCATTGAGGATATCCCAAACAGCTTCATCTCCGGAAAGGGATAAATTGGGGAAATTCTGCATAAGATCGGCGGTAAGCCTTTGTTCAATTCTGCCGATATAATGTTCATAGGTTTTACAATTTTTTGGAACTTCGTTAAATGAAATATGAATTACATTGTGTTTATTCAAATGTTTTTCAAATCGGCTGTTTTTCCTTATCGAAAGTTTTTCAAAGATACTTCGGCTGTCGATTCCTTTTCCAAAAAAGGATGCAATCATATCTGCTGCAACAGTCTTGCCAAAACGACGCGGACGGGTGATGCAGATATAGCGCAAATCCCTGTCGCCCGTTTGTACAGCAGCGCTGTCGTCATCCTGATCGACAATGGGAATGAGTTCATTTAACATGGCTGTCTTATCAACAAAATATACCGATTGTGCTATCTTTTTATAAAGTGCATAGGGTTTCTTACTATTCAGATAAACACCCAATCCTTTTCACATCCTTCCTTCATTTTTCAGTGTCGAAAAACTTTGTTTACCACCATTATAAATGTTAAAACCAGAAATAGCAATGTTATTTCTGGTTTTCCCTTAATACTTCTGCTTTACATGAACAGTAACCTTTATACCTATGGCGTTTACTTCCGATTCTAAACTACCTGTTCCGAAAAACTCCCATTGCCGCATTCCACATATCCACCAGCACCCTCCACATCCGCACAAATGGATTGGATGGTGCTTCTTCGGTTTCCAGATCGACAACGTCGCTTCCTGCTTCTTCATCGTCCAGGCTGATTTCGGCTGTCCGAAGGATAATCTGTAAGCTGTGCGGTTCCGGGTTTTTGCCGGAAGTTAAGGAGAGCATCGGTGCGTCCGGGTCCATTTCCAGGAAGCGGTTTTCTTCTTCAAATTTATCCAGTTCATCATCCAGCGTCGTCTTCATCACCCCGCTGCTTTTCCGGATTTCTCCGGTGCTGTCGAGCACATGCAGGCTCTTGTCTAAAAGATTCTGGCTGCCCTCCAAAAGCTGTCGGCTGCCTTCATCGAGATGCGGTGTGGATGCTTTTAGCGTATTTTGAATAATGGTCATCGAGGCAACGGCCTGGTTCAGTCCGTTATTTGCCCGGTTGAGAAGTTCCTGGCTGTCGGTTAAGGCATCCTGAAGTGAAGGATAATACAGGTTCATCGTTTCCTGCAAATCCCGCACATCGTCAATCAGGTTGTCGGCTTCCGCCATCATTTCTCTTATGCTGTCAATGGACTTATCGGTTCCCTTTAAAAGGGTCTGCGCGGATTTGCTCAGGGAGTTGCTGCGGCTGGCCAGGGTCTGTAAGGCATCGACCTTTTTCAGCAGGTTGTTTTTCGGATTTTCAATGCCGCTTACGGCTGCCTGAAGCTGCCCTAAGGCATTGTCCTTATAACCGTTATAATACTTTTTAAAGGCAGCTTCATAGATTTCCTGCCATTTCTGTTCATAGAGTTCGGCCTGCTGCGGGTCGTTTTTATCTAACCCGGAAGCAGCCATCATGGCATTGGCGTAGGCCAGAGCCTGTTCGTCGGCAAAATAGTCGGCGTCTTTATCGATATCGCCCTCCATGCTGCTCTGGGAAAGCCCTGCCAGGGTCATTAAAATCGTGGCCTGCTGGGCCTGAAGCTGGGTGTCTAAGGTAATTACCTGCATCAGGGCGGATTCCAGTCCGGGAAGGTTATCCTCTGTGCGGCTGACACCGTCTTGTATGGTGTCTAAGTGTTCATCCAAATCCTGCAGGGGAAGCTGCATACTGCCAAGGGTCTTAACCAGCGCGTTCATATTGGTGTTGATATCCTCTGCGCTGTTTTTGGCAATTTGTAAGTAGGGAACCATCGCCGCACTCTGTTCGGCAAGGGATGCTAAAGCTTCGATGGAAATATCATTCTGCGCCTCGATGGCCGGGCGGTTTGTGCTGAATGTCCTTCTTGCCGCTTCTAAGGAATACAGGCTGTTCTGCACGGTCTGCACTCCCGAACGCATGGATTCCATGGAGGCCAGCATGGCGTCAATGCTGTTGTACATATCCGTTCCCGCCTGCCGCCAGGTATCTTTTACTTCTTTGATATCTTTGATATGCTCTAAAGAGGATGTCGTTCCCGGAAGCATCATCATAATTACGCCGATGGATTCATAGCTGTCTGTGCCGATGCGTGCGGTAAAATCCCCCTTTTCTCCGGGTAATGCGGTGAATACCACGCCGGTGGTTTCGCCCATGGTCTGCATCTGCGATCCGGGGGCGTCCACGCTGTAGCAGGAGTTCATATCGACGGGAATCATCACGGCAAGCATCATATTATTCTGGTAGTAGTCGGCGGCTTTATCATTCGGTTCAGCCTCCACATGGACTTCGATTAAACCGGAAACTCCTGCCAGATCCTCAGCCTTTGCCTCCTTGCCGTTAAATTTATAGCTGACGTCAAAGGTCCAGGGCAGTTCAACCTTGGAGGCGTCCATGGTTCCCTGATAGTAGAAGCGGGCACCCAGTTCGGATAAATCCCAGTGAAGCTGACCGTTACTCTGCGAAGGCTCCACATGGCTGCTCATATTGATGACCTTGCTGTAATTGCCGTAGTCGGTAAACTGCTTTACCCCATTGGTGGTAACGCCCTTAACAACATTGACGGTTTCCTGATGTCCGTAGGGGTCTAAGTTGACATACATGGTTTCATCCACGCTGACGGTCGGTTCTGCGGCAAGCACCGGAAGAAAGGCGGTCCGGCACAGGACAGCGCTAATCAGGGCAATGGCAGTTTTCTGGCAAATCTGGTTTTTTATGTTTTGATGCTGAACGGCTTTGGACTTTCCCGTCTTTTTCTTTTTTTCCTCTATATTAACCTTCATAGTGAATATCCTCCTTGATGATTCTGCGGTGCCTCTGGTGGCGTCTGCGTTCTGCGGGCTTTTGCTTTGCTTCTTCGGGTGCGGCCTGCTGGTCGGAAACGGATACTCTGACCTTCTGCCGTTTTCCGAAAGGTTTTCCGTGGATAACTGCCCCCGCCAGACGGCGTCTTGCTGCCTTTCGTTTCTCGTGCCATTCCATCAGCCGGGTCAGTTCATTCTTGGTCAGCAGCGGGTCAACCAGAACCAGAAGGGCGGGCAGGAGGGTGAGTACCAAAAGTACGCTGATCCATGCGCCCCGTCCAATCAGATGGCCCAGATCGCCGATGGCGCTGATGGAAGAAATATGGTAAAGCACATAGCCTACAATGGTCAGTATCGATCCCGAGGTTAAGATCGCCGGGATACTGCGAATCAGAGTAAAGGAGGCCGCTTCGTGCTTATCCATGGTTTTTCTTGCGTCAATGTAATTGCTGGTGGTCAGTATCGCGTAATCTACCGTGGCTCCCAGCTGGATGCAGCTGACGATAACATAACCCATAAAGACAACCTTTTCTCCGGCGAGGTAGGGAACGGCCATATTAAAGTAGATGGCAACCTCGATGGGAATCATAACGACCAAGGGAATGGCCAGGGACTTATAGGTCAGCATAACCACCAGGAATACGCCAAGCATGGAAAGAAGGTTGACCAGGGCATAGTCCTTGGTGATTACAGTTTCAATATCCTGTGTGGAAGGTGTTCCGCCCACCAGGTAAGAATTCTGAGGATAGTACTCTTTAATTATGGACTGGATTTCATCCGCACACTGGAAGGCCAAAGGGCTTTCTTCCTTCGTCCTGGTGTAGAGCAGAATGCGGGAGTAGCCGTTCTTATGTAGCAGTCCGGTTATGCTTTCCGGCAGAAATTCTTCCGGTACGCCCTGGGGAATGGTTCCTGCCAGGGAGCGGACGGACTTAATATAAGGAAGTTCTTCCAGATGTTCGGTCAACTGGGCTTCGGTAACATTCGACTGGGCAGGGACAATTGCCATCATCATATTGCTGCGCCCGAAAATCTGAATAATTTTCTGGTCGTCCTCATACACCTGGGTTCCTTCTCCGGCACCCACGGCAGAGTTTCCGAACAGGTAGCTGTTTCGCTTCTGTGCCTGATACATGGGAAGGAATAAGATCAGGACGAACACCAGCACCGCCAGGCGGATCTTACAGATTCCGCGGCTCAGCCGTGTAAAATCCGGCAGGAAGGAGCGGTGGGCGAAGCGGTCAATCAGCTTTGACATTCTTAATATTAAAGCCGGCATTAAAAAGAGTACGGTAATTAAGCTGAACACCACGCCCTTTGCCAGGGACAGTCCCAGGTCGAATCCGATATTAAACTTCATTACCGTCAATACCAGAAAGCCGACGATTGTGGTAAGGCTGCTGGCTAAAATGGAGTTTAACGCCTCTTCAATCGCGTGCGTCAGTGCCGTTTCCTGATCCTGGCCTGCATTTTTATAGCGGGTGTAGGCGTGGAGCAGGAAGATGGAGTAGTCCATCGAAACAGCGAGCTGCAAAACGGCCACAACGTTATTGGTTAAAAAGGAGATGGTTCCCAGGAAAATATTCGTTCCCTTATTCAGGACGATGGCAACGCCCATTACGGATAAAAAGAGCACCGGCTCAAACCAGGATGTTGTTGTGATGCAGAGAATCAGGAAGATAAAGAAAACACCAAGGCTTAAAATCAGCTTCATTTCCTCGGCAACCTTTTCCGCCAGAGATTTGCTCTGTACAGCCATACCTACGAAATATCCCTTATCGCCGGTTATCTCCCGCATCTCGTTGATGGCCTGGGAGGTGCGCTTGCTGGCGTCCCCTTCCACAAAAGTGACATCCATCACGGCATAACCGTCTTTATAATAATCCTCAATATCTTTTTCGTTAATAAATTCGCTGGAAGTATAAATATCGGTCGTGGTGTCGCACCAGAGAATCTGATCTACGCCGTCTACGGCTTCCAAGCGATCCTTATATTGTTTCGCTTCATAAAGGGTGACGTCCTCAATCATAATCCTTGCCGTGCCCGGATAGCCGAATTTTTCTTCCATTAAATTTAAGCCGGCCTTGGAATCGACATAGTCGGGAAGATATTCCGTCAAATCATAGTTGACCTCGACAAAGGGCGCACAGACAGCGCAGAAGATCACGGCGACGATAAATACTTTTTCAATCAGCAGGTTCTTTTTGGCAATAAATTCCGGCAGTGTCATCCGGCGGTTTTGTTTTTGCTGTGTGTTTTGGCTGTTTGCCGAGTCACCCTGCATTACTTCCTTTTTATCTTTCTTTCTCCATTTCATAAGGTAAGCCGCTCCTTTTTTATTTTCATCATTACTGTTCACATCTTTACGGTGATTTTTCATCCGCAGATGATTTATGAACTTAAAATTAATAATAGACAACTGTTGACTTATTGACTATAATGTATTATACTGGTGTCAGTTAATCAATGCAATAATCAATTATCATTGCAATGTATATTAAACAACAAAAATACAGTATTTGTTCATTATTAATGAAAATTTTAGAATTAGTTTCCAGGAAAGGTGAAAGATGAGATGAAGAATGAAACATTGGATCGCCGTGTGCGCAAAACAAGACAGCAGCTTCAGCATTGTCTGGCTGTTTTATTAAAGGAAAAGAAGATTCAGGAGATTACGGTGCGGGAGATAACCGAGATGGCGGATTTAAACCGCGGAACCTTTTATCTTCATTATAAGGATGTTTTTGATTTGCTGGAAAAAGTGGAACTGGAACTTTTGGATGAACTCGACGGCACATTGCAGAAGTATCAGGCTTCCGATCTGCACCAGAAGCTTTCGCTGATTTTCACGGATTTATTTGTCTGTGTACAGGAAAATGCGGAGATGGTACAGATTCTTTTGGGGGAAAACGGAGATTTGAATTTTGTCAATCAGGTAAAGGAGAGGGTTCGGGAAAAATGCTTAAAGGACTGGTTTGAACTGTTTAACAGCCAGGACTCCCAGCTTTTTGATGCATTTAATGCCTTCGTGGTGTCCGGCTGCCTTGGTCTTGTGACATATTGGCTTCAGAACGGGATGAAGGAAAGTCCTAAGGAACTGGCACAGATAGCCGAGCAGATTATGATGCATGGGATAAAGATATTGGGGTGAGGGATCTGCCTGTTCCTGCTGCCGGACAGATGAATAAAAACGGATCCAAAACCGTTACAAAAGGTTGGAAAACAAAGAAAAAGAAGTAAATTTGTAAGAAAAAAAGGCTGGAATTTTATTCTGTATTATAGTATAATCGGTTATGGTGCCGGGGTTAAACATTTAAACTTATTTGGCATCGAGAAAAAAGAGAAAGAGAAAAAGAAAAGATTCTCGGAGAGGAAAAGGGAGGAATTATGAAAAAATTTTTATCTGTAGTACTCAGTGCCTGCATGGCGCTGACTTTTGCCGGATGCGGCGCAGGACAGGACGGAAAAGCTGTCTATGATGCAGCAAACAAAAAGACACAGGAACTTACGGCCCTGGATGTATCCTATACGATGGATATGAAGATGAAGCAGGGCGAGGAAACGATGGATATTTCCAGCAACATGGCGATGAAGATGGATGCCATTAATTCCGAGAACATGCGTATCTATGCCGAGGGCGTTACCAGCACGGAAGGACAGAATATCGATACGAAGATGTATTATGAGAACGGCTACTATTACATGGAAGCTGCCGGACAGAAGTTCAAGTATGCGATGGATCTGGAAACTATGATGGAAACCGCACAGCAGAGCATGGGCGGAGGCGCTGTGGAAACCGATTATCTGAGCGAAGTAAAGGTAAAGAAGGACGGCGATAACCAGATTCTTACCTTCACTGCGGATGCATCCAAGATGGATTCCTATGTACAGGAGATTATGGCTTCGATGTCCTCCATGCCCGGTCTGGAAGGCGTAACTTATACCATTAAAGAAGTGAGCGGAGAAGCAACCGTGAATAAAGACGGGTATTTTTCTCAGGTAAATATAAAGATGTCCATGGATATGACGATGGGTGCCGAGAATGTAAGCATGGATATGACCATGAATACGACCTATAATAATATCGGACAGCCTGTAGAGATTACCACCCCTGACTTAGACAGCTACCAGGAAATTGATCCGTCGCTTTTAGGGATGTAAAGTTATAGGTAAAAAAGATAAAGACTAAGAATATAAAGATAAGAATATAAGGAAAAAGCCCTGAACGGATGTTGGTTTCAGGGCTTTTTGCTGTATTGAGTTGTTGTTTTTATGTAGAGATTCAGAATGGCTTTTTTTCTTAAAACCTCTTAATCTTCTTTGCCGTAGTCTTCACGAATTCGACATCCCTTACAACCAGGTGATGAATCCGCTTGTAAACCGGCATCTGTGCATTAAATTCATCGATAATTTCCTGCAGTTTTCCGGGAATATCGGCGATTCCTTCTTTTTGTGCAAATTCAGTATCGGGGAATATTTCAGCTTCGATGACACTGTTTTTATCCCGCACTAAGATTTCCTTGACCAGTTCGCTGCGGCTTAACTGGTTTTCCAGCTCTTCGGGAGAAACATTTTCGCCGTTGGCCAGGATAATCAGGTTCTTTTTCCGCCCGGTGATATAGACAAAGTTCTCCTCGTCAACATAGCCAAGATCCCCGGTCTTTAACCATCCGTCCTCAAGGGTTTCGGCGGTTTCTTCGGGCATTTTGTAGTAGCCCAGCATTACGCTTGTTCCTTTAACCCAGAGTTCGCTGTCCACAACCTTGGCCTGGCAGTTGGGGAGGAGTTTTCCTACGCTTCCCTTTTTATTGGCCCATTCCAGGTTGGAACTGATTACGGGGGAACATTCGGTCATGCCGTAGCCCTGGAGGATGGTGATGCCGAACTCTTTAAAGCGATCCACATATTCCGGATCTAAGTAGGCCCCGCCGCTGCATATGGTCTTTAACCGTCCGCCGAAGGCTGACTTGGCGATAAGTTCTTTTGGCGTTCCTTCGGGCACCTGTTTAAGCGCCTCTTTTAATTTTGCATAAAAGGACTCAATAATCATCGGCACCAGCAGGATGATTTCCGGCTGGAACAGGGCCAGGTTTTTCTGCACACGCATAATGGAGTCGTTGATACAGATGGTAACGCCCGTGTACAGCCCTTTAACAATATCCATGGTCAGACAGTAGACATGGTTAATCGGCAGCAGGGTCATGGACACGGTTCCCACGGGAATCTTCATATCCTGGCTGATGGCGTTGTCGGTTAAGTTTCTGTGGCTTAACATAACGCCCTTGCTTTTTCCGGTGGTTCCCGAAGTAAATAAGATCGTACAGAGCTGATCCGGTTCGAGTTCCGTGCTGAATGTACCCTGATTATTTTCCAGAAGCCGTGCAAGGGATAAAGTTTCTTCGGAGTCTTCTTCGGCCTGCATGGAAACCACACAGGAAACCTGGGGGCAGTGAGCCTTTACTCCGGCGGCTACATCGGCCCGGATTTCGTCATAGACAAGCATTTCCACATCGGCCCGGTTTAACAGTTCCCAGATAGCCTCCGCCGGAAGCTGTGCGTCAATGGGAACAGCTACGCTTGCGCTGTTGGTGGTTCCGAAATAACTGATAATCCAGGAATAAGAAGTTGTTCCCAGAAGGGCAATGTGTTTTCCTCTTTTTCCCAGAGCTTCCAGTCCCCGGCTAAAGGCCATGGAATCGTTAAGAAGCTGGATGTAGGTTTTCTGGGCAACTTCTTTTTTTACTTTATAGCGAAAAGCGGCCTGCTCACCGTAGGCTTTGGCACCGTGGCGCAGGATATCCTGTAATGTCTGCATTTCCATCGAAAATTTTCCTCCATTTCTGTCTGAGCATCATTTTATGCCTGTAAGGACTGGATATATTTTACAGCATCGCCAACGGTTTTTACCTGAATAACGTCCCGCTCTTCAACCTCAATATCGTATTTGTCTTCAAGTTCACCCACCATACTCATAAAATCATAGGAAGTAAATCCAAGATCCTCGATAAACCGGGAATTTTCCGTAATTTCCCCGGGATTTATTTCGACATATTCACAAATTATTTCCTTTAGTTCGTTAAACATGTTAACCTCCATCTTTGTTTGGGTATTATTAAGCTACAATAATCAATTTTACTTCACTCTCTGCAGATATGCAAGTCTGTTACTGTTCACACGTTCACAGCAACGGGCAAAAATCCATGAAAATCGCCTTCGTCGATGGGATTTTTGCTCACTGGCCCGGTTTAACATACGGTCAGCGCAGCAAGTGCGCAGACCTACGTGAACAGTAATGCAAGCCTTCCTACACCCAGGCCATAATTTCTTCCACGCTGCGGGAACAGTCCTCAATGCCGTGGAATAATATCCGGCACAGGTAATAGTAAATTTCCTGCAGTTTTTCCGGGGTAACTACACCGGTCTGGTATTCAAAGCAAAAATCCATTCCGTTGTCGGAAGGGTTCTCGCTTACGGTCAGATAGAGCGTATGAGCGGCTGCGCCGTTGGAGTAGCGTGAGGTACGATACTGAATTCCTTCCAGTTTATCCAGTCCCGGGCCGTCATAGCGCATGGAGAGCGGCTGGTAGGTCAGAGCCAGTCCTTCATAGGTTTGTCCGTCTTCCAGGTGGTAAAGCTGTTTCCGATAAGCATAGTATTCGGATGGGCTGTAGCTGGCATGGCGGAAATATTGGTTCTGCATATCACGGATTTTATAAATGCCCTCGATAAAGCTGTCCTCTTTCTTGACAATGGTGCGGAAGGGGAAGCTGTGAATTCTGGTTCCGCCGGAACGCTTTTCGGAAAGAGTGGCTCTTCGGGCAATGGTGGTATTGACCGAAACATCTTCCTGGTTATTTTCCTTCTGCAAATAGGTGCGCAGTCCCATGAGTAAGAGGCAGGTCATGGAAATCTGCTGTTCCTGGCAGAACTTGTGCAGCCTTGCAGAAGGCTCGGTTTCTAAGTGGAAGGTGGAAATATTGGCGTCAACATTGTTGGAGGTGTTTGTAGCTGCCCGAAGGTTCGGGTTATTTTTGGTTATTCTTTCTTTTTCCAGTTTACCTGGCCCGTAGATATCCGTAAAAACAGGTTCGGAACTGCTGATGAGTTTCTGGAAGAACTCCCGGTCTTTCTGACAGGCAGAGGAGTTGTCTTCATAGGACAGATCCTTTTGCAGCTGTTTTATGTAGGAAGACATTTCCTTAGGATAGCTGACCTCATCCGGATAAAGTTTGTGGCAGTATAACTCGATAACATCGCGGAAAAAGACAATTAAGGACTGGGCATCCATGGTCATATGATCCACAGCAATATAAATGCCCTGGAAACCGTCAGGAAGCTTAATCATTACGATATGGTGCATCGGGGAATCAAAGCGGGGAAATGGTGTTTCTGTCCATTCTTCCATCTTTTTCTGGGCCGCTTCCATGGTCCAGCCGGTGAAGTCAAAATGTTCGACAAACGAATCATCCTGTTTTACGACATACTGCCAGGTATTGCCTTCCTTATCTTCAGCAAAACGAAGACGCATGGCCTCGCAGCGGCTGATGGCTTCTTCAATGCTTTTTTTGAGCATCTCCCGATCCAGATCTACCTGAATCGTCAGACTGGCACCAATGTTTAATACCTGCTTTTTCGGGCAGTATTTTAAACAGTAAAAATGCAGCTTCTGTGCATTGGTCAACGGGTAAACTTTGTTTCCTTTTCTGGTTTTCATTTCGTTTTCCTTTCTGGATGATTCGCAGCGCACAAATGTCTGTACGCAGGTTAAACATTGTCCGCAGTTAGATGGTTCTGTATTAACTGCAAAATAGCTCCTTCATAGGCAGCCGGATCTTTATAGTAGGCTTCGGCATGGCTTGCTCCCGGAATGATTAACTGTTCTTTTTCGGCGCTGCACGCCTCGTACAGTTCATAAACCATGGAACAGGGAACAAAGCTGTCCTTATCGCCGTGAATAAACAGGGTGGGTGTGTTGGAATGGGCTACTTCATTTCTGGCATTACATTCATTTAAACCATAGCCCGCCCTGCGCTTTGTCATCCGGTCGGCGATGTTCATCAGCGGAAACGAGGGAAGGTGGTACATGGTTTTTAATACCGACTGGAACACCTCATAGGCGGAAGTAAAGGCACAGTCCGATACGGCTGCCTTTACCTGGGGCGGAAGGGAAAGACCGGTGGTCATCAGCACCGTGGCAGCTCCCATGGAAATGCCGTGGAGCATAATCTGGCAGTCTTCGCCGAAGCGGCGGATGATATCTTCAATCCAGGCTTTGGCATCCTGCCGGTCAAGGCATCCAAAGCCGATATAGGTTCCCTCGCTCTGCCCGTGGGCGCGTTCATCGACAATCAAAAGGTTAAACCCGTGTTCCAGGTAAAATTTGGCAATGGAAGAGTAGTCGTTTAAGCCTTCACTGGTGTAGCCGTGAAAGCAGATCACGATCCGCTTTGAGCCTTCACAGGGAAAAAAGCTGCCGTGAAGCTTTAACTGGTCGTGGGATGTAATAAATACATCTTCATGGGGCTGGTTTCTCACCCATTCCTTATCTTCATGGATCTTGGGAATATAGAGATCCCAGTCCGTTCCCGACATATTCATCGTGCGTCCTCTTTTGGCATTCTGGCGAAGGATGGTACGGCGGAAAAAATAGCGGGCCAGGGCATATTCTCCGGCAGCACCTAAAGCGGCAGCGCCAAAGATGGCTTTTTTATAGTTTTTCATGTGCAGGTTCACCCCTTACTGAATAAATTTCTGAAGCATCATGGCCTTTTCCAGGCTGCCTTCAACTTTAAGTTTTCCAACGGTAAAAGCAAAGATCGGGTCAAGCTTTCCCGAAGCCAGTTTAAGCAGGGTGTCCGCGCTGCAGATAAAGATAGCGTCGCGGTCATAATATTCATAAGGCTCCACATAGAGAACGCCGTCTTTTACTTCGGCGTAGAATGCGCCTTCCCCTTCTCCCGTAATATTAAACTGGAATGCAAGGTGCTCGCTGACATTGCTGACATCGGCTTTCATAAACATTTCTTTTATTGTCCGGAATAATTGTTCGTAGGTCATAAGAAACTCTCCTTCAATGAATTTACGTGTATATTTCTTTGGTTTAAGAAAATCGACCGTCGGTCGAAAATCTTTATGCTAACCATAACATGTTTTTGATTTCCAGTCAAGTGTAGATTTTTCTGAATGAATCTGTTATACTGAATAAGGTATGAACAATGAAAAAAGGACTATTGAGGGATTTTTATGAAAAATCAAAATAAACGGGAATTAATTCTGGATGCAATGCAGGAATTAATGTCAGCTTCCTGTGTTTCATCGATTTCCGTTCAGGAGATTGCACAAAAAGCAGGAATAGGGAAGGGAAGTATTTATTACTACTTTTCCTCGAAAAACGAGATTATTGAGGCGGTTATCGAGCGTTCCTATTCCCGGGTTTTAGACGAAGGCAGGGTATTGGCGGCTTCTCAGGATATGGATGTTTTTGAAAAGATGAAAATTATTTACCAGGCGTGTCTGGATTCTTCCATGGAGTTAAAGCGTCAGGAGGCGATGAACAGTTTTAATGAGCAGCAGCAGAGTGCATTAATCCATCAGAAGTTTGCCCAGGTGATTATCTCCAAGATGCAGCCGATATTGACGGATATTTTCCTTCAGGGTATTGAAGAGGGAAAAATCTGCTGTGCATATCCGCAGGAAACTGCAAGAATCGTCCTTACTATTCTTACCATTACCCTGGATAATTACTTAGTGCCCATCAGCCATGAACAAATCCGCAAAACCCTGTCCGCATTTGCACAGATGCAGGAAAAAAGTATGGAAATTCCGCAGAATACCCTGGGATTTTTAAGCCAGAAGCGGCAGGAGATGGCGGCGGACGAGTCAAAAGGATGAAGGAAAGCAGAAGAATAAAAACGATGGCTTGGGATTGCAATGTATTGAAATGAAGGAGGCATTAGGATGAAGAATAATCATTTTGTGATTACGATTGGAAGACAGTATGGAAGCGGCGGAAGGATTGTCGGCAAGATGTTGGCCGAGGAACTGGGCATCCATTTTTATGATGAAGAGATTTTAAAACTGACATCGGAAACCAGCGCTATCGGCGAGCAGTATTTCCGGCTGGCAGATGAAAAAGCAGGGAATAATCTGCTCTACCGCATGGTTAAGGAGATGAAGCCGGATCTCGATCTGCCAAAAAGCGAAGGGAATCTGACAAAGCCCGAGAATTTATTCCGCTTTCAGTCGAACCTTATCCGCAGGCTGGCCGCAGAGGAGAACTGTATATTTGCCGGAAGATGTGCGGATTACGTGCTGGAAAAAGAAAATCTGGATGAATTAATCCGGATCTTTGTCTATGCCAATATGGAAACCAGGATTCGCCGGGTTATGGATGTGGACAAGGTCGATGAAAAAGAAGCCGTAAAGCGGATTAAGCGCATTGATAAGGAAAGAAAAGAATACTACCGGTATTTTGCCGGAAGGGACTGGATGGATATGGATTGTTATGATCTGCCCATTAACAGCAGCCGCCTTGAATTTGAAGAAATGGTTACGCTGATTAAGGACTATATCCGCTTAAAAGGATTTTCTGTGGAATAAGGATTTTCTGTAAGAATAAGGGTAAGTCCGTGAAATAAAGGGAAAGAAGGATAGTAAACCGATGAAAAAAAGATGGCTGATTACCGGCGCTTTGTCTGCCGGTCTGATATTAAGTGCTGCTCCGGCGGCAATGGCGGATATGTGGGTACAGGGTATAGGAAATGATGCGGCAGCGGGCTCCGGTGTTGTGGCCGGCAGCAGCACAGGCAGAAATACACTCGGAGAAACTGCCGGGGCAGCAGGTGCAAAAACCGCAGAACCTGCCGAGATCATCGTAGAACCAAAACCCGAAACAGGAACACAGATAGCGGAGAGTGATATACCGGCGGCAGGTGCAGGTGCTGTTACAGGAGATATAGCATCCGGCTCTGGTGTCGTGTCGGCTGCGGGGATACAGCAGGGCACAAAAACGGCACAGGCTGCGGGAGTGCCGCAGGAAGAATTCATGCAGGCTTCAGCGGCTTTGGAGGATGCAGGCCCGCAGGGAGAACTGGCGATTGACCGCACAATCGGCAGAAATTTTATCAAGCAGCCGTTTATCGACTGCATTGGCCGAAGCCGCAGCCAGGTGGAAGAAATCCTGGGTGTTACCGGGGAAATGGAAGAAACCGAAGATTATGCAGCGGGGAAGTTTGATTATCATATTAATTATGAACTGGACAAAAACGAGGATGTACGGATTGATTATAAAAACGATATTGCCGTGCGTATCTTCGGCACGAATGCAGAGCTTTTAAATTTTGAAAAGGACGAGTATACCTTGTCGGAAATCGATGCGATCCTGCAGGTTGACCATGTAACCCTGGAGGGAAACACGCATTTCTGGCATCTGCAGGATGACCCGGATGTGACGATGGAACTGCTCGATAATTTTGCATTTATCAATGCGTATTAATACATGTGATTGTACATAGGAAAGGGGGCAAGATGCCCCCTTATTGTGACAGTTTTTTTAAATCCTGATAAAAATTCGGATAAGAGATATTGACGCATTCGGCACCGGTTATTTCGGTCTGCCCCTCGGCGTTTAATGCGGCAACGGCAAAGGTCATGGCTATCCGGTGGTCGAGATGGCTGTCGATAAGGGCACCGTGGAGGGGTTTTCCCCCGTGGATAATCATTCCGTCTTCGGTTTCTTCCACATCGGCTCCCATAGCCGTCAGATGATGAACCATAACGGCAATGCGGTTGGATTCTTTAACCTTTAATTCTGCGGCATCCCGAATAATCGTCGTTCCTTCGGCAAAACATGCCATGGCCGCCAGTACGGGAAGTTCATCGATCAGGGTGGGGATGATGGCTCCGCCGATTTCGGTTCCGTGAAGACTTTTATGCCGCACCAGAATATCTGCCGTGGGTTCAGCAGAATGAAAATCTTCATTCAGGAGGGTGATATCTCCGCCCATTTCCCGGCAGACCCGGATAATACCGTCACGGGTCGGGTTTATTCCCACATTGCGGATAAGGATTTCGGCATGGGGAACGATGAGTCCTGCGGCAAGGAAGAAGGCCGCCGAGGAGATATCTCCGGGGACATTGACCGGGCGTGCACAGAGTTCTTTTCCGGGATGAAGACAAGCGGTTGTCCCTTCTGTTTGGACATCGGCACCGAAGTAGTTCAGCATTAATTCCGAGTGATTTCGGGAAACATAGGGTTCTGTGACACAGGTTTTTCCCTCGGCATATAATCCGGCCAAAAGGATGGCAGATTTGACCTGGGCAGAGGCTACCGGGGAGTTATAGTGGATGCCGTGAAGCCTCTGCCCGCGGATAGCCAGCGGTGCACAGCCGTTTCCCGGGATACTGGAAATCGAAGCGCCCATCTGGGTTAACGGGTCGATAATTCGCCTCATCGGTCGTTTCTGAATAGAAGCGTCCCCGGTAAGGGTGACGTCAAAGTCCTGTCCGGCAAGAATTCCGGAAATCAGGCGGGTGGTGGTTCCGCTGTTCCCGCAGTCCAGAACCTTTTCCGGCGCTTTCAGTCCATAAAGCCCGCTGCCGTGAACCAGAACATGTTCGCCGTCCTGTTCGATGGCTACGCCCATGTTTTTAAAGCAGGAAATCGTGGACAGGCAGTCCGCGCCGGGGAGAAACCCGGTAATTTCGGTCGTTCCCCGGGCAATGGAACCAAACATAACGCTGCGGTGGGAGATGGACTTGTCCCCGGGAACCTTAACTTCCCCCCGCAGACGGGTGACTGGTGAAAAAATCATGGATGAATCTTATCCTTTCTTTTCATTAAAAACCATTTTCATTAAAAACAAAATGGTTAAAAAACGGGTGAATTGATGTTTTATCTGCTTTGAACTACGGGCCCACGTCATAATGATATTTTTCGAGCTGTTCTCTTGCCTTTATCATCGCTTCTTTTTGATAGAAGATAATGCGCAGCGCCCCTTCTCCGCGTTCACGGTTATGGTTGATGCCGATGTTTTTAATGCTGATTCCTTTGGCGGCCAAGATAACCGAGAGGGTGGAGATGGAACCGGGTTCGTCTACAATATCCACCGAAAAAGAGTATTCCGAGGCCAGCACGCCGCGTTCTCTTTCGGCAATGGAACTGCGGTATGCTCTGGAATCTTCAAAGAGCCGGTGCAGGGCCGGATGGCTGGCTGCCTTAACCTGGTCTAAAATTTGGGTCAGGGAAGCGATATAGTCTTCAAGCATCCGGGCAATGGGACCGCTGTTGGTGACGCAGATCTGCTCCCACATCTCAGGAGAAGCGGAGGCAATCCTGGTGATATCCTTAAAACCGCCTGCGGCAACCTGCTTCATGGTTCCTTGTGCATTGTCCGAATCTTTAACAAGGTTGACCAGGCTGGAGGCTACGATATGGGGAAGATGGCTGACGGCGGCGACGACCTTATCGTGTTCATGGTAGTCAAGAACCATGGGAATTGCCCCGATAGCTTTGGCAATGCCGACCAGACGGTCACAGCGGCTGCGGTTTTCTTCGGCCTCTTTCGTGGAGTCGCTTTCCATAAAGGAGGGGGTGACGATGTAGTAGGCATTTTCCAGAAGGTGGTCGTTGGAATGTTCATACCCTGTTTTTTCCGAACCGGCCATGGGATGACCGCCCACAAAAAAACGATCCATGCCAAGACGGGTGACTTCTTCGTGAATGCTTGTTTTTGTGCTTCCCACATCGGTGATCATCGCTTCTTCTTTTAAAAAGGGCTTGATTAAAGCCAGGTACTGAGCATTATATTCCACCGGGGTGCACAGAAAAATTACATCACATTCTCTTAGTTTCTCATCGATTCCATCCAGAATTACATCGACAACTCCGTCTGCCTTGGCCTGTTCCAGCTTTGCGCGGGTGCGCATGTAAGCCATAATCTTTATTTCCGGCGAAAAACGTTTTAATCTCCGGGCAATGGAGCCGCCAATCAGCCCCAGCCCGATAAATGCAATGGTTTGTTCCTTCATTCTTTTTCTCCGTCCTTATCCCATTTTTCTCTTTGCCAAATCCGTGTAGGGTTTTAAGTCGTCCATGAGCTGTGCAAACTGCTCAAAGGTCAAAGACTGCGGGCCGTCCGAAAGGGCGCAGGAGGGGCAGGGATGAACTTCAATCATCAGTCCGTCGGCACCCACTGCAGCAGAGGCTTTGGACAGAGGCTCGACAAAGTCACGAACACCGGTGGCATGGCTGGGATCGATGATCACCGGAAGATGGCTTTTGGTATGGATTACGGGAACCGCACTGATATCTAAGGTATTTCTGGTTGCCGTTTCATAGGTGCGGATGCCGCGCTCGCACAGGACGATGGATTCATTTCCCTCGGAGAGAATGTATTCGGCAGCGTTAAGCCACTCGTCAATTGTAGCAGCCAGACCCCGCTTTAACATGACCGGAATGCCGGAACGTCCAACTTCCTTTAAGAGTTCAAAATTCTGCATATTCCGGGCACCAATCTGGAGCATGTCCACATAGTTTACCGCCATGGAAAGGGCACGCAGGCTGGTTACTTCACAGATGGTTGCAAGCCCCGTACATCTTCCTGCCTCTTCCATGTAGCGAAGCCCTTCTTCTTCTAGACCCTGGAAGGAGTAGGGGGAGGTTCTGGGCTTAAATGCCCCGCCGCGAAGGAAGGCAGCCCCGGCTTTTTTTACCTCTTCAGCGCATAAAAGAAGCTGATCGTGGTTTTCAACAGCACATGGTCCGGCCATAACCGTGAACGTATCCGGCCCGATAACCGTGTTCTTAACTTTAATAAAAGATTCTTCCGGGTGAAATTTTTTATTCACCAGTTTATAAGATTCGGTAATGGGAACAATCTTATCCACACCGTTAAGCAGTTCAAAATTCGTTCCCCGAAGTTTGCGCTTATCCCCCACAACGCCGATAATGGTCACTTCATGACCGTGGGAAAGGTGAACCTGAAGACCTTCGGATTCAATTATTTTTGTGACCTGTTCTATTGTCTGTATGGAAGCATTCGGCTTCATAATGATAACCATAATCTATCCTCAACTTTCTTTTTTTTCGATAAACTCCATTGTACGGCAGAAAAAAGAAAATGTCAACGCTTTTACACGTTGAATCGTGATAGGTTTATGCGGAAAAACCGGGAAAAACAGGATGTTTTTTCAGGTACTGCAGGAACTTTGCCGTGAATAGAAAAAATTGTTGAAAAAGTTTTGTTTAATTCATGCAATTTTACTTGTAATCTTTCTGTTTTTTTAGTACAATATCCTCATGGGCTAAAGGCGTTGTTTTAAGGTAGTTCATGTTACTGTGAACGTGAGAACAGTAACTGGTTCACGAGGAGCAGATGGCAGATAACCGAGTTCCATTTGACCTTAAATAAGGGCCGCTTCAGGAAGCTTTTGGAATGGCCCAACGACAAAAATGATATACAGGAGGATTGTTTATGAACGTTTATGGAACGAAAAAAATCCGTAACGTTGTATTACTTGGACACGGCGGTGCAGGTAAGACAACCGTTGCCGAAGCTATGGCATTGATTACTGGAGTTACAAAGAGGATGGGGAAGGTAACGGATGGAAATACCATCAGCGATTATGATAAGGAAGAGATTAAGAGGCAGTTTTCCATTTCCACCTCGCTGATTCCTTTGGAATACACGGGTGAGGATGGGCCGATTAAGATTAATTTGCTGGATACTCCTGGTTTCTTTGATTTTGTAGGCGAAGTAGAGGAAGCGGTCAGCGTGGCGGATGCTGCGATTATCGTGGTCAACTGCAAGGCTGGTATTGAAGTGGGAACGGAAAAGGCATGGGAACTCTGCGAGAAGTTTAACCTGCCGAGAATTATCTTTGTGACGAATATGGACGATGATCACGCCAGCTACCGTGAACTGGTGCTGAAGCTGGAAACCCGTTTTGGGCGTAAGATTGCCCCCTTCCAGCTTCCGATTCGTGAGAATGAAAAATTTGTTGGTTTTGTCAACGTGGTAAAGATGGCCGGACGTCGTTTTACGAATTTAAGCGACTACGAAGAGTGCCCGATCCCGGATTACGTGGAGAAAAACCTTGGTATTGCCAGGGAAGCACTGATGGAAGCCGTTGCCGAAACCAGTGAAGAATATATGGAGAGGTATTTCTCCGGGGAAGAGTTTACCCAGGAGGAGATCTCCGAGGCGCTTAGAACCTTCGTTATCGACGGAAGTATTGTTCCGGTCATGATGGGTTCCGGTATTAACTGCCAGGGCTTCCGCGTGCTTTTGCAGGCGATTGACAAGTACTTCCCGTCACCGGATAAGTACGAGTGTGTGGGCGTGGATGTGTCCACCGGCGAGCGCTTTACGGCAAAATATAACGACGATGTATCGCTGTCTGCAAGGGTATTTAAGACCATCGTCGATCCGTTTATCGGAAAATATTCATTGATGAAGATCTGTACGGGTACCTTAAAGCCCGATATGACCGTTTATAATGTAAATAAAGATGCAGAAGAAAAGATTGGAAAGATTTACCTGTTAAGAGGCAAGGATCAGATTGAGGTTTCCGAACTGAAAGCCGGCGATATCGGCGCTGTGGCAAAACTGACTGTTACCCAGACCGGCGACACCATGGCGGTTCGCACGGCTCCGATTGTTTACCATAAGCCGCAGATTTCCACACCTTACACCTACATGGCGTACAAGGCGGTGAATAAGGGCGACGACGATAAGATTTCCTCTGCACTGGCTAAGCTGATGGAGGAGGATCTGACCTTAAAGACCGTAAACGATGCAGAGAATCGTCAGGCACTGATTTATGCGATTGGCGATCAGCAGCTTGACGTTGTGGTAAGCAAGCTTCAGAACCGTTATAAAGTGGATGTTGTTTTATCCAAGCCGAAATTTGCCTTCCGCGAAACCTTAAAGAAGAAAGTTAAGGTACAGGGCAAGCATAAAAAACAGTCCGGCGGACACGGACAGTACGGCGATGTTATTATGGAATTTGAGCCGTCCGGCGATCTGGAAACACCTTATATCTTTGAAGAGAAGGTATTCGGCGGTTCCGTTCCGAAGAACTACTTCCCGGCGGTGGAGAAGGGACTTCAGGAATGTGTATTAAAGGGGCCGTTGGCTGGATACCCGGTAGTGGGCATGAAGGCTACTCTTTTGGATGGTTCCTATCACCCGGTAGATTCCTCCGAAATGGCCTTTAAGATGGCGACGATTCTTGCTTTTAAGAAGGGCTTTATGGATGCAGGCCCAGTCCTCTTAGAGCCGATTGCTTCCCTGAAAGTAACGGTGCCGGATAAGTTTACCGGTGATGTTATGGGTGACTTAAACCGCAGAAGAGGACGTGTACTGGGCATGAACTCCGACCACCACGGCAAACAGATTATCGAAGCGGATATCCCGATGTCCGAGCTGTTTGGCTATAATACCGATCTTCGCTCCATGACCGGCGGCATCGGCGTGTACGAATATGAATTTGCCCGTTATGAACAGGCACCCGGTGATGTACAGAAGAAAGAAGTCGAGGCAAGAGCGGCGAAGGAAGAAGAGTAGTGGAGTTCTGTTCATCAAAAGACGGATTAAAGCTTAAGTGAATGGATAAAAAAGCGGATATAAAGGCTGCTGTACCTGGAAATGACCAGGACGGCAGCCTTTGCTGTGCCTGACTGCAGATAAGTTTTGTAATCTTGCCGAGGAGGATAAATTAAGACATGGAAGAATTGCAGTATTTTTCAATTTTGCATTGATGTTCCTTAGTTTCTTTATTATAGTTAATGCCTACGAGCAGCAGATTTCCGGTATAATCTTTTAATGCATCAATGTAGTGTTTTTGTTTAATCTGGTCGATGGCTCCCTGTGCGGATCTGTCCCATTTTAATTCAACAATCAGGGCAGGTTTATCGGTATGTTTTCTGGGAAGAAATACAATATCGGCAAATCCTTTTCCGGTAGGTAATTCGCGAATTAAGGTATAGTCTTTTTGTGCTGTGTAATATGCAATAGTGATTACGCAGCTTAACGATTGTTCATTATGATAGGCTAAGACGGATGTATTGGCAGAATGAATTTCATCCAGATATTGTTCTACCAAACCTTCATTCTGCTGAAGCGTAGCTATTAATAATTCGTCAGATTTGTGTAAAGCAGAAGATACCCCTTCCCATTGATTGTATTCTACAGCATTTTTAAATTCTTCAGCAACTTCCTGGTTGGGAATGTAAACTTCCTTTGCTGTTGAATCGTAGGCCAGATAGCCCAGATGAACGAGAAGGGTCATTACATCATCTTTGTTTTTTAGGCTTGTTAGATCATTTTGAAATGTTCTTATATTTATTCTATATTTTTCTCCGCCAAGCATGGAAATAATGGCATCTTTAAGACCGTCTAAATTGTAATTAATGTAATATTTCAGAGATTCATAAGTTTCTGTTTCTGTCCAGTAATCACCAAATTCTTCGTTTTGCACAGCTTGGATAATGGAATTTGGGCTGTAGATGGATTTTATCTGATGAAAGGAATAACCATCATACCATCGTTTCGCCTCTTCAAAATCCATGCCGTAATCCTGGCAGAGCAGCTTTACTTCCGTTTCGGTAAAACCCGTGTATTTTGCCAGTTTTTTTGGTTGAAGCATAGTATATTCCCGAAAATCCGTCAGTGCGGATTGGGTTCCGTATTTTTTAATAGGAAGTATTCCGGTGATATAGGCACCTTCGATCATTTTATCGGTTAGACTGCTTTTAAATAAACCGCGGAGGAGTTGAAGATATTCTTTTTGTACATCCTCTGCTTCTTTTACTTCGCGGAAAAGTGCATCCCACTCATCAATAATAATGATAAACTTATGTCCGCTCAGTTCTGAAATTTTTGCAAGAGCCAGCGGAAGGGAATGTGTGTTTTCATGCAGTGGATAGGTTTGGCATAATTCTTCAATCACCTGTTCCTGCAGATAGGGAATGATATTTTTGATGTTTTGTACCGTAGAAATAAACCAGGTAATATCCAGATAAATTACATCATATTGGTTTAAGTATTGAGAAAATTCAGGATCAGAGGAAATCTCCAGATCTGAAAATAAAATGCTTGAATCACAGCTTTTATCGTAATAGGCACAAAGCATCTGTGTGGCAAATGATTTGCCAAAACGCCTGGGGCGGCTGACACAGGTTAATTTATTTTTAGTTCCCAGAGTTTGATTAATCCACGAAATTAAGCCCGTTTTATCTACATAAAGTCCTTTTCTCACCGATTGAAACCCTGCATTTCCTATGTTTAAATACATGCCCATAATGTTATTCTCCTTTCTAAACCATCATGCGCCACAATTTTATTTTTTGGTTAGCAATACTTTTTTATTTGATAGAATCTCTTAAAAAAACTCAATAATACACAAAACCAAAAAAGCAAGCATTCCAGGATTAAGAATGGCGGCGATCATTGCCTGTTTTCGCGGAAGACGGCGGATGCCGGGGTAGAAGCAGATGTACTTCTTAAAGACAAAGAACAGCACCAGCCCGGCGATGGCGATGACAAGTTCAATAAGCACATAGGCGCACAGAGCCAGGCAGATCAGCATCATGGATGGGCTTTGCAGCATCTGCATGGTCAGTTCCATCTGCGCGGCCTCCACATCCATGGAAAAGACCAGAGAAAAGACCGGTTGAAAAAGCATGGGCAAAAGGATGCTGCTGCGGAAATTGATCCACATATGGAAGAAAATCGTATAGCGGATTTTCCCGGTTTTGCAGTAGATATAGGCAAAAAGACAGCCCAGGGCAAAAGCATAGAAAAACTGCTGGAAATTTCCGTGCATCAGGCCGAAGAGAAGACCGGAGAGGAGGACGGAGAGTTTTTCGCCGTAGCCGATGGTGCGGTCGATAAAAAATTTACGGAATAAGAGTTCCTCGGCAATGGGGGCACCCACGGCTACCGTTAAGAAGGTGAGAAACGGGTTTCCGGCAAAAATCATGTCGAGCAGCATTTCGTAGCTTTCACCGGTTCCGCCGGAGATATTGCTGATCATGCTTCCGATAAAGCTGCCCAAATAGCCCATGGATGAACCGATAATGTAGACCACCAGCCATGCTTTAAATTCCCAGTTTTCATGGCGCAGGAAACCGAATTTTGGTACGTAACGGTAATAAAAGGCGGTGACGGGAAGGGCGATGCCGTACATGCAGATGAGCATCAGCAGCATATTTAAGAGATTGCGGTAAGGGCGGTAGTCCCAGCCGCTGTTTTTAATCAGGGTGACGGCGATAAGCTGCAGGCCGGAGCTGAGCATGGTATAGAGCAATAAGCCCAGCATAATGTGGGAAAAATGTTTTCGATCCATGCGCATTTCCCAGCGTTTTCTTTGTTTTTGTTCCTGTTCATTGCTTTCCCATGGGTTTGTGTTTAATGTGTTCATGATAAAATCCCCTGCTTTCCTGTATCTATTCACCATAGTACACGAAAAGAGGGGATTTGTAAATATGATTTGCGGTTATCCGTTGGATTGGGCTTTTTGACGGGATTTTTTTGGCAATAAATTTCTTTGACCAGGCAAGTTTTTCTTATGGAATCCAGACTTGACAGATTTCTTTTCTTATGTTAGTCTACTATAGACTGATGAGCTAAATCCATACAGAAAGTGCAAGTCAGATAAAAGAAAAATAAATGCTAAGAAAAGGAAGAGTAATATTCTGGAAGAAGCAGAGAGCTGCCGGAGGGTGCGAGGCAGTTTCTAAAGGAATGTGAACTGGCCTTGGAGCAGCACGCTGAAGGGGTTTTGGGATAACCAGGTAAGCGCCGCCGGGAAGCCGCCGTTATCGGGAATAAGTGCATTTTTAATGAAGAATTTTTAGTCGGTTTAACCATAAGAAATTTTAATTAAAAATGAAACAGAGTGGTACCGCGTAGGAAGGTAAGGTTCTGCGCCTCTGGCTGGAAGGCTGGGGGGCGGGGCTTTTTTGTTTGGCAGAAAAT
>VSOC01000042.1:0-2451 GCA_009774615.1 Lachnospiraceae bacterium | reverse complement strand
GAGAAACAAAAATTTTTAACACAGCAGGAGGAGAAAAGAAATGGCTGCATCGTATAACCATTCCGCGATTGAAAAAAAGTGGCGGGAAAATTGGGCGAAACATCCCATTAATGTGAATGACGGAAAGAAAGAAAAGTATTATTGTCTGGATATGTTCCCCTATCCTTCGGGGAGCGGGCTGCATGTGGGGCACTGGAGAGGGTATGTTATTTCGGACGTCTGGAGCCGGTATCAGCTGCTTCGCGGGAAGTATGTGATTCATCCGATGGGCTGGGATGCGTTTGGGCTTCCGGCGGAGAATTATGCCATTAAGATGGGGACGCACCCGGCGAAATCCACGGCGGAGAATGTGGCGAATATTAAGAAGCAGATTAACCAGATTGCGGCGATTTATGACTGGGATATGGAAGTGAACACGACCGATCCGGGCTTTTATAAGTGGACGCAGTGGATTTTTGTGCAGATGTTTAAGAAGGGGCTGGCTTATGAGAAGGAGTTTCCGATTAACTGGTGTCCTTCCTGTAAGACGGGGCTTGCGAATGAAGAGGTTGTGGACGGGTGCTGTGAGCGCTGCGGCACGGCGGTGACGAAGAAGAACCTGCGCCAGTGGATGTTAAAGATTACGGCTTATGCGGAGAGGCTCTTAAATGATCTGGATAAGCTGGACTGGCCGGAGAAGGTTAAGAAGATGCAGACGGACTGGATTGGCAAGTCCTACGGTGCCGAAGTGGAGTTCCCGATTGACGGAAGGGACGAGAAGATTACGGTTTATACGACCAGACCGGATACATTGCACGGGGCGACGTTTATGGTGCTTGCACCGGAACATGAACTGGCGAAGAGCCTGGCGACGGAGGAAACCAGGGAAGCGGTGGAAGCCTATATTTTTGAGTCCTCCATGCGCTCGAATGTGGATCGGATGCAGGCGAAGGAAAAAACGGGCGTGTTTACTGGAAGCTATGCCATTAATCCGTTAAACGGGGCAAAGACGCCGATCTGGCTTTCGGATTATGTACTGGCGGATTACGGAACCGGTGCGATTATGTGTGTTCCGGCGCACGATACCAGGGACTTTGAGTTTGCCACGAAGTTTAATATTCCGATTATCCAGGTGATTGCCAAGGACGGAAAAGAGATTGAGAACATGACCGAGGCTTATACTGAAGCCAGCGGAACGATGATTAATTCCGGCGAGTGGAACGGGATGGAGTCCGCAGTGCTGAAAAAAGAAGCCCCGATGATGATTGAGAAGATGGGTATTGGCAAAAAGACGGTGAACTATAAGCTGCGTGACTGGGTATTTTCACGGCAGCGCTACTGGGGTGAGCCGATCCCGATTATCCATTGCCCCAAATGCGGCTGTGTTCCGGTTCCTGAAGAAGAACTTCCGCTGACCCTTCCCGATGTGGAGAGTTATCAGCCGACGGGTACGGGCGAGTCGCCGCTGGCAGCGATTGACGAGTGGGTGAACTGCACCTGTCCGGTCTGCGGTGCTCCGTCGAAGAGGGAAACGAATACCATGCCGCAGTGGGCAGGTTCCTCCTGGTATTTCCTGCGCTATGTGGACAGCAAGAACGATAAGGAACTGGTTTCGAGGGAGAAGGCGGATAAGTACCTTCCGGTCGATATGTATATCGGCGGGGTGGAACATGCGGTGCTTCATCTTCTGTATTCCCGGTTCTATACGAAGTTCCTCTGCGATATCGGGGCGATTGATTTTGACGAGCCGTTTAAGAAGCTGTTTAACCAGGGTATGATTACCGGGAAGAACGGTATTAAGATGAGTAAGTCCAAGGGCAATGTGGTTTCGCCGGACGATCTGGTGAGGGATTACGGGTGCGATTCCCTGCGGCTTTATGAACTGTTTGTAGGCCCGCCGGAACTGGATGCCGAGTGGGATGACCGGGGGATTGAAGGCGTTTCGCGTTTCTTAAACCGGTTCTGGAAGCTGGTGACGGACAGCAAAGATAAAGAGATTCCGGCGACGAAGGAGATGGTAAAGATCCGCCATAAATTGGTGTTTGATATTGAGCAGAGGTTTAACCAGTTCAGCTTAAATACCGTAATTTCCGGCTTTATGGAGTATAATAACAAGCTGATGGAGATTGCGAAAAAAGAGGGCGGTATCGATAAGGAAACGTTAAAGACCTTTGTTGTCCTTCTTGCACCGTTTGCACCGCACATCGGCGAGGAACTCTGGGAGCAGCTTGGCGGGACGGACAGCGTATTCCATGCAACCTGGCCGGAGTGTGACGAGGAAGCGATGAAGGATGATGAGATTGAGATTGCCGTGCAGGTGAACGGAAAGACGAAGGCCGTTGTCAGCCTTCCTGCGGATGTTTCTAAAGAAGCTGCGATTGCCGCGGGAAAAGAAGCCGTAGCCGATAAGCTTACCGGGACAATCGTTAAAGAAATCTATGTGCCGGGAAGAATTATTAATATCGTGCAGAA